>NZ_JBEXUP010000167.1:0-18316 GCF_040614375.1 Nonomuraea sp. NPDC005983 | reverse complement strand
CGACGGCGGCGCCACCTGGCAGCCCGCCGCCACCCCGCCGCCCGCCTACCGGTCGGGCGTCACGTGGGTGCCCCACCTGCCGTTCGCGGCCGTCGCGGTCGGCCCGTCGGGGAGCGACGTGACGTACACCGGCGGCAGGACGTGGCAGACGTTCGACACCGGCTCCTTCGACACCGTGTCCTGCACGCCCGACCTGGCCTGCTGGGCGTCCGGCGAACAGGGCAGGATCGCCCGCCTCACCCTTCGCTGACTCCTCGGCCCGGCCTTCCAGGTCGGGCCTTCAGGACTCGAACTGGTCCAGGTAGCCCGCGTACCACGCCTGCTCCTGTTCGAGCGGCGCGTGCTTGTCGGCGTAGACATGGCGGAAGAGGTCGTCGACCGAGGGGTCCGGCAGCGCGACGACGCCCTGACGCAGTTCGAGAGCCAGCCGGTCGCCCTCCTCGTCGACCTCCGCGAAGAAGGCGTCGTCGGCCAGGCCCTCGCGCAGGAGAAACGACCTCATCCGCTGGATCGGGTCCCTCTTCTGCCAGACCTCCAGCTCTTCGGAGGGCCGGTAGCGCCCAGGGTCGTCGGACGTGGTGTGCGGCCCCATCCGGTAGGTGAAGGCCTCGATGAGCATCGGCCCCCCGCCGCTCCGGGCGCGGGCCAGCGCCGCTCGCGTCACGGCCAGGCACGCCAGCACGTCGTTGCCGTCGACGCGGACGCCCGGAATGCCGAAGCCGTGAGCACGCTGGTACAGCGGCACCCGGGTCTGCCGCTCCGCCGGCTGCGAAATGGCCCACTGGTTGTTCTGGCAGAAGAACACGACCGGGGCGTCGAAGACCGCCGCGAAGTTGAGCGCCTCGTTGACGTCGCCCTGGCTGGCGGCGCCGTCCCCGAAATAGGCCACGACGGCGGAGCCCGCGCCGTCCATCCGTACGCCCATCGCGTACCCGACGGCGTGCAGGGTCTGGGAGCCGATGACGATCGTGTACAGGTGAAATCCCGTTTCCTCCGGATTCCACCCGCCGTGGGTCGTGCCGCGCACCAGGCCCATGAGGCTCACCGGCTCGACCCCGCGGCACCACGCCACCCCGTGCTCCCGGTAGGACGGGAACGCGTGATCACCTGGTTCGAGCGCGCGCCCCGAGCCGATCTGGGCGGCCTCCTGCCCGAGGCAGGGGATCCACATGCCGAGCTCGCCGAGGCGCTGAAGGGCGAACGCCTCCCGGTCGATCCGGCGCACGAGCGCCATGTCCCGGTACAACCCGCGGTACTGGCTCTGGGACAGGTCCACGTCGTACTCGGGATGTTCGACCCGCACCCCGTCGGGGGTGAGTAGTTGCACGAGCCCGTCATCATCGACCTGGTGCCGCACCTGCTCTCCTCTCTGACCCAGCCAAGGATTCCCACGCACACGACGCGACGGTCCCGTCGCGTCGTGTGTGATCGTACGAGCAAGCCCTTGTGCGGACGTGCCCCGGCCCGGCCTTCGTGATCGAACGGGGACCCGGATCAGGTGCGCGGGTGAGCGCGAGACCCGGCCTGGCCGGTCAGCGGACCCCGCGCGGCCGGAACTGGATGCTGATGCGGGGCCCTGTGGGGCGGGCGGTCTTCGGGACGGCGTGCTCCCAGGTGCGCTGGCAGCTTCCCCCCATGACGATGAGGTCGCCGTGCCCCAGGTCGTGGCGGATGGAGTGGCCGCCGCCCCGGGGACGCAGCAACAGCGGCCGCGGGGTGCCCACCGAGATGATCGCGACCATGGTGTCTTCGGTGCTGCCCCGTCCGATGGTGTCGCCGTGCCAGGCCACGCTGTCGCGCCCGTCGCGGTAGAAGCACAGCCCCGCCGTGCGGAACGGCTCGCCCAGCTCCTCGCCGTAGTACGCGTTGAGCGCCGCCAGCGCCTCGTCGAGGGACGGATCGGGCAGCCGCTCACCCTCGTCGTAGAACTTGAGCAGCCGCGGGACGTCCACGACCCGGTCGTACATGCGCCGCCGCTCCCCGCGCCACGGAACCCCCTCCGCCAGCCGGTCGAACAGCGCGTCGGCACCGGCCATCCAGCCCGGCCTGACGTCGATCCACGCTCCCTGGCCGAGGTACGTCCGGCGGACCGTCGAGGCGAGCGGCCCGACGGCCGGCTCCTCATCGAGGTCCAGCAAAGATGCTTGGAATACAGCCGTCATGCAGGCGATACTACGCCCTTCTTCAAACACCCATTCGAGTGCCCCTTGAAGACGGGAAGTCACCGGCGCGTCCGGGCCTCGTCCGCCAGCCAGGCGCGCTTCGCCGCCCGGGTTCATGGGGGCAAAGCAACCGTTCGGTCTGCGCGGCACGCAGTTCGTACAGACCGAACGATCGCCCCCACGGCACAAGTATCGGTCACGGTCCGCATCCGACACAGCTCTCTCCGGAATTCGGCCAGGTAGATATATACGGGAGGCCAGGCGGAGCAGCTCGTCCGCTGGATTCGCCGCTCTCGCGCGCAACAGGAGGCTCGCGCGGGCGACTCTGGCCCCAAGGTGTCCATCTCGGGCACGACCATGCTGGTGCGCCTGCAGTGCGCGGACCGCCCTGCCGGGTGGGGTTCGTCCCGCCCGGTACGCGGACCGTCCCGCCTGGCATGGGCCGGTCGTCGGCTGCGTGGGGGCGGGCGGCGGGGCTCCCCCCGGCTTCGCCGCCCGCGCGGCGGTCGTCCGTCAGCCGCCGCAGGCCGCGAAGACGAAGGTGTCCTTCAGGAAGGCGTACCTGTCGCGCTGCCTGACCGCTCCGGTCTCCGTGTCGATCTGGACGATCGTGATCGTGGAGCCCTTCTGGAGGTGCAGGGTGACCTGGGTCTCGCCCGTCCAGTCGACCATCATCAGGTCCCCGGCCGGGAGCTTGATCTTCTTGCGGGTGACCTGGTCGGTCTGCATGTCCCAGAGGACCAGTTCGGGCTTGCGGGAGCGGACGACGTTCGCCACCGTCCTGCCGTCGCCCGACAGGGCCTGCGGGCCGTTCGCCGAGACGACCTGCGGCGGGGTGGCCTTCAGGAGCCGCTCGCCGGTGTCGCTGTAGGCCGTCAGGTCCGTCACGGACTCGCCGCCGTCGGCGCTGGCCAGCAGTTCGCCTCCGTCGGCGCTGAAGCCGAGCGGAGTCTCCTCCGCCGGCACCGTGCCGAGCAGCCGGCCGGTGGCGGTGTCGAAGAGGCGGGTGGCCTTGGGCTTGTCGCCGCCCAGGGCGGCGGCCAGCTTGGCGCCGTCGTCCGACATCTTGAGCGTCACGTCGTACTGGGCGACGCGCGGCAGCGCGTCCTTGGCCAGGAGCTTGACGCCGCCCCCCAGCGTCCGGACGGCGAGCCGGCCCGACTTGGTGAAGTAGGCGACGCTCCGGCCGTTGCCGCTGACGGCGATCGGCGCGGCGTTGTAGACCGCGGGCTTGCCTTTCGCGTCGAGGGCGGTGGTCTGGGCGTCGGGCAGCAGCCGCGTCATGCCGTCGTGCATGACGAGCCGCCACTTGCCGCACGGCTTCGGCGCGCCGTCCTTCGTCGAGCAGCCCTTGATCGAGGCGTACCGGATGCTGTCGTGTCCGTGGTGCGCCTCGGTGGCGGCCGCCGCTGAAACCCCCGTCTGCCGAGCCGCAGGCGCCGCCACGAACCCGGCCCGTCCAGCCGCGGGCGCCGCAACGGCCTCACCCGTCGTGGAGGCCGAGGCGGGCGAGACGCCCGCGGACGCCGTCGCGATCGCGGTCAGCCCGGCGGCGACGGCCATGGTGATCTTGGTCTTCATGTCCTTCACTCCCCCGCCAGGACGTGGGCGTACCTGTTCTTGCTGATGGTGAACCGGTCGGTCTGCGTGGCCGCGCCGGTCTCGGTGTCGACGGTGAACTCCCGTACCACCGCCGTCGTCTCAACCTCGTCCGTCTGGACGTAGGCCGTGAGCTTGCCGTCTGCTCCCCACTGGACGTGATACGGCGTCTCGTCGGGCTTCAACGCGAGGTCGACGCCCCCGGACAGCTCCCCGGTCCGCAGGTCGTACGTGCGCAGCCTCGGCCGCTTCTTCCGGTCGGGATCGCCCGAGACGACCACGGCGACCGTCTGCCCGTCGGCGGCCAGCGCGAGGGTGGCGGCGTTCGCCACGACCTGCGGCGGCGTACGCACGACGGAGGTGCCGTCGAGCCGGTACGCGACCTCGGCGATCGTGTTGTCCGTGGGGTTGCGATGTGCCAGGACCTCGTCACCGTCGGCGCTGAAGCCCTCCGGCGTGTCCCTGCCGGGGATCTGGACGACCTTGCCGGTGGCGAGCGTCAGCACCTGGCTGGGCACGCGGTCGGCGTCGTCCGCGCAGTCGACCAGCACCTTGTCGCCGGACGGCGACACGTAGACGGTGAGATCGTCGTTGCCGCACCCCTTCGGCACCAGGGATCTGGGCAGCTCGCGGACCGGCCCCCCGGCCACCGGCCTGACGACCAGCCGGTGGTCGCGGGCCCGCTCGTAGACGACGGTGCGGCCGTCGCCGCTGAGGGCGAGCGCGCCGGGCTCCGAGACCTTGTGGCCGCGGTGGTCGGTCGTGGTGGGCGAGGCGTCGCGCAGGACGGTCGTGCGCCCGTCGCGCAGGACGAGCTGCCAGTGCCCGCAGGGGCGGTTCAGGTCGCTCTTGCCGGCGCAGGACTTGATCCACGCGGCTCTGGCCGCGGGCGGGCCCGTCTGGGCCTGGGCGGCGCTGGGTGGGATCCCCAGCCCGCCGATGACCGCCGCAGCCAGGAGCGCGGCGGACACTGAGGTGTGCCTCATGGCGGTGATCCTTTCGCTCACCGGGTTAGACCCGTGCCCGCCGTGACCAGTTGGTCACAGGTCGGCCACGGATCCGGCACAACCAGGTGGCGATCGGCTGCGCGGCGCTAGGTGAGCGGGCGGCGTCCAGAGAAGCCCAGGTCGGCGCGGTGGTACCAGGCCAGCTCCGGCTCGCCCTCAACCCAGCAGAGCAGGACCGGCACGCCCTCGCGCACGGACGGGAAGTCGAGCAGAACGGGCGCGATGCCCTTCACCGCGATGCCCTGCTGCTGCCAGCCGCTGATGATCTCCTGGATGCGGGCTTCGAGCGCTTTGAGCTCGGGGATGCCGCCGAGAGCCGACGAGCCGGTGTTCTCGCGGTCGACGGAGATCTCGCGCAGGTCGGCGCGGGCCGCGACCAGCTCGCCGACCTCCACGATGATCGCGGGCATCAGTGCGCGGGCCTCGTCGGGTGTGAAGGTCCTGGCCATGCGGGGAACGTTAGCGGTTCGGCTCGTAGGCGCGGACGAGAAGTTCCTCGGCGTCGTCGAGATAGGCGGTGAGGAAGGCGGCGGCCTCCTCGTGGCGTCCGGCTTCGAGAAGTTCGAGTAGTTCGTGGTTACGGTCGACGAAGGGCTCGTGCAAGGTGCGCGGGTTCTTCATGACGTGGAAGACGAGGCGCAGCTCCGCCAGCAACTGGCGCATCGCCTCGTCGAGCCTGGGGCTGCCGTTGAGCGCGACGAGGGCCTGGTGGAAACGGATGTTCGCGGTGCCGACGCTCTGCCAGTCGTCCTCGGCCGCGGCCCGCTCGGCGGCGGCGACCGCCTCCCTGATCACGGCCAGCACCTGCTTCGGCGCGCTGCGCCGCACGGCCGCGCCCTCGATCACCCGGCGCACCCGGTACAGGTCCGCCACGTCCTCGGCCGACAGGATGCGGACGAAGACTCCCCTGTTGAGCCGGTGGTCGAGCAGGCGCTCGTGGCCGAGCAGCCGAAACGCCTCGCGCAGCGTGTTGCGTGAGACGCCGAGCGCCTCGGAGATGGCCTCCTCCGACAGGCGCTGACCCGGCTCGAAGAAGCCTTCGCTGATGCGGTCGCGCAGGATGTCGGCCACCCGCTCAGCCGTGCTGCTACGCCCCAGCCGACCACGGTCCTGTTCGAGACCAGCAACGCCGTTGTCCACATTCGACAGCGAATCATCGAACAAACCTCTTGTCGAATTGTTCAACGATCCTTACGTTGAAGAAGTCCCCCTCTCGTCAAAGGAGCGATCCGATGCCCGGCTCCCCCCAGCAGACCCGGCGGGTGATCCTCGCCAGCCTGATCGGCACGTCCCTGGAGTGGTACGACTTCTTCCTCTACACCACGGCCGCGACCCTGGTGTTCGGCAAGCTGTTCTTCCCCACCTTCGACCCGCTGAACGCCACCCTCCTGGCGTTGACCACCAACGCCGTGGCGTTCGTCGCCAGGCCCCTGGGCGGGATCGTGTTCGGCCATTTCGGCGACCGCGCGGGACGCAAGACCGTGCTCGTCGTGACCCTGCTGGTGATGGGCGTCTCGACGTTCCTCATCGGCGTGCTGCCCGGCTACGACAGCGTGGGCGCCGCCGCGCCGATCATGCTGGCCACGCTCCGGTTCGTGCAGGGTCTCGGGCTCGGCGGCGAGTGGGGCGGCGCGGTGATCATGTCGCTGGAGCACGGCGGCGACCGCCGGCGCGGCTTCAACGCGAGCTGGCCGCAGGTCGGTGTCCCGGCCGGGTACGTGCTGGCCACCGGGCTGCTGGCGATCCTGTCGTTCTCGCTGTCGGACGCGGCGTTCCTGTCGTGGGGATGGCGGGTGCCGTTCCTGCTGTCGGGCGTGCTGGTGCTGGTCGGCCTCTGGGTGCGGCTACAGGTGACCGAGTCGCCGCTGTTCGCCGAGGTCGCGCGGCAGGGCGCGAAGGCGCGGATGCCGCTGGTCGAGGTGCTGCGGACGCACCCGCGAGCCCTGCTCTCTGCGTTCACCGCGCGCATCGGCGTGGACGTGGCCTTCTACATCTTCACCGCCTACATCCTCGTCTACATCACCGGGCAGCTGAAGCTGGAGCGCTCGGTCGGGCTGAACGCGGTGCTGATCGCGTCCGCCCTGCAACTGGTGCTGATCCCGTTGTTCGGCGCGCTGTCGGACCGTGTCGGCAGGCGGCCGGTGTATCTGGCGGGCGTGGTGGGCGCGGCCGTGTGGGTGTTCGCGTTCTTCCCGCTGCTCGACACCAGGTCGGTCCCGCTGATCGTGCTGGCCGCCGTGGTGGCGCTGGTGACGCACGCCGCGATGTACGGCCCGCAGGCCGCGTTCATCGCCGAGCTGTTCAGCACCCGGCTGCGCTACAGCGGCGCGTCCATGGGCTACCAGGTGGCCGGGATCGTCGGCGGGGCGCTGGCGCCGATCATCGCGCTCAAGCTGTTCGACGCGTACGGCACCACGCTCGCGGTGTCGCTGTACGTGGTGGTCGCCCTGGCCGTCACGGCCGTGGGCCTGGCCATCGCGCCCGAGACCCGCGACCTCGATCTCACCTCCGAAGATCTCACCTCCGAAGAGCAGGAGCCGCAGCGCGGCGCCTGACCCCCGTCCCGCACGTATCGCCGCGAAAGCCGCGGGCGGCGGCTGCCACCGCCGCCCGCGCGGGAGGTCCCCCTTGACACGTCTGAGAATCGTCCTGCTCGTCGTCGCCGTGCTGGCCGCGATCCCCACGCTCGTCGGGGCCGTCGGCGGGCTGCGGAGCACCGAAGGCGGCGAGGTCGCCGTGATCCGCGACGGCGGCCTGTTCGACGACAACCAGGTCCGCCAGATCATCGACCCGGGCTCGGCCCTGACCTGGACCGGCATGTGGTCGTCCAGCCACTCCTACCCGGCGCAGCAGCGCTTCTACACGATCACCGCCGACGCCAAGCGCGCCACCACCCTCGGCGTCGACGTGGTGACCGTGCCCAGCAGCGACGGCGTGAACCTGGGCATCGAGGGCACGCTGTACTTCACGCTCAACCTGGACCACGAGACGCTGAAGACGTTCGACGACAAGTACGGCACCCGCACCTTCCGCGCACAGGACAACCGCTCGCTCTCCCCATGGGACGGCGACGACGGCTGGACCGCCTTCTTCGGCCAGGCGGTCCGTCCGGTGGTCGACAACGCGCTGCGCACCCAGCTCGGCGCGATGCGCTGCGCCGAGCTGGTCCCGTCCTGCGGGCTGCTGAAGCAGCCAGGGGCCGCCGCCAGGGCGGGCGACAGCAACACGAACATCACCAAGGTGCAGGACGGGGTCAACGCCACCCTGGCCCGCGACCTGCCCCGGACGCTGGGCGGCGACTTCCTCACCGGGCCGCGCTTCACGCTGGTCAAGGTCATGCTCCCGGCCGAGGTGCAGCAGGCGGTCGACAGGTCGCTGGCCGCCGACGCCGCCGTCTCGGAGGCCCAGGCGCGGGTGGCCGAGGCCAAGGCGGAGGCGGACGCGAACCAGGCCAGGCAGGACGGCTACGACAAGTGTCCGGCCTGCGCCGAGATCGACAAGCTGAAGTCCCTCCCCCAGGGCATCACCGTGTACGCGCCGGGCAACCCGCAGTCGGTCGTGATCCCCTCGCGCTGACAACCGCGGTCCCCACGCGGTCCCCACGCGCCGAGAACCCTGCGCCAGCGGTCGACGACGCGCTGCAGGACACGTTCCTGGCCGTGTGGCGCTCGGCCGGACGCTTCACCGGCGGCACCGCGCTCAACCGGCTGTCAGGCCGCGACCTCCGGTGAGGCGGCGCGGGACGTCCGCCAGCGGCCCTTGTAGGCCGCCATCGACAGCAGGAAGACCACCTGGCCGGCCAGGGCGGCCAGTAGCCAGGCGCCCCACCCGCCGGCCTCGACCACCAGCGGCGAGACGACCAGCAGCGCCACGACCATGACCCTGACGACCATGCCCCAGATGCCCAGCGCGGCGCCCTGGAGGCGGGAGTCGACGTCCTCGGCGTCCTCGGAGAAGTTCGCCATCCAGGGCACGTAGGCGACGCCCAGGAACAGGAAGAGCAGCGCGTAGACGAGCGTGACGTGGGTGGGAGAGACGTCCTCGCCGATGAGGCCGACGAAGTAGCCGAGTGTCGCGATCGTCAGGACGGTGCCCACCGCGGTGAACGGCTTGCGCAGCTGCAGCCGGTCGGAGGCGCGGCCGACCACGATGACGGCCAGCGCGTTCAGCACGATGCCGAGCGCGACCACGCCGTTGGCGGCGGCCGTCTGCATCTTGAACGTGCTCGTCAGGATCGTCTGGCCGAAGATGGCGAAGGTCCAGTAGAGGACCTGCCAGCCGGTGTTGCCGAGCACGTGCGCCCACAGGTGCGGGTGCCTGAACAGCTCCCTGAGCCTGCCGGGGTCGATCTTCTCCTCGGCGCTGACCGCCGACTCGGCCTTGAGCACCTGTGCCCGCAGCGCCGCGGACGGCTCGGCGACCTGCCAGATGATGATCGCGCACAGGACGAGCGAGACGACTCCCATGATGATCGCCTGTGACTGCCAGCGGTCGCCGAACAGCGGCAGGGTGAGGCCGGCCAGCGCGGAGGCCAGGAAGGACGCGCCGACCGGGCCCCACGTCCAGAAGGCGAACGCCTGCGCCCTGCCCATCCGGGGCGAGAAGTCACGCACCAGCGACGCGGTGATCGTGATGCCCGCGCCCTCGATGAACAGCATCAGGCAGCGCACGGCGAACAGCCCGCCCACGGAGTCGACGGTGGCGAGCAGGAAGTTGCAGGCGGCGGTGACCGTGAGCGTGGGCACCAGGATGGTGACGCGCCCCCACCGGTCGGACAGGATGCCGCCGAACGCGGCCGACAGCCCTCCCACCAGCACGGACACCGCCGCGATCTGCCCGTAGACCGTGAGCGACATGCCCAGGTCCTTCATCAGCAGGGGAAGGACGGTGGCGATCGTGGTCTCGAAGTTGGCCACCAGACTCGCCAGGACGGCGATCGCCAGCAGGCGGATGCGGCGCGCGCCCACCGGGTAGACGCTCAGTTCGCGGACATAGAACGGCTTCATTCCCATCCTCCGGGGACGGTGTTTGACTGTCGCTCTAGAACGCGTTTCTAGTTGCTGTTGAGTTTGCCGTTTTGTGTCGATAAGTCAACGTTTTTGCCTATTACAATGTGATCTCGGTCACACCCCGCGCGTTGTGATTGAAATGCTGCCATTTCAACTAACGCCGCAGGCTGAATGGGCATAAACTGCGCGGCTGTGAGCCTGCCTGTACGTGAACGCGCCCCCCGGCCGGGCGGCGGTCGCCACCGCCGTCCCGTGCCCACCTCCTTGCCTCCGGACGCCCCCATGCTCGTGCTCGCGGCGCCGGGCAGCGCCGAGGGCGTGGCGGCCGAGATCGCCGCCGTGGTCCGGGTCGACAACCCGCAGATCGAGGTGCGCCTGTCTCCGGTCGACGAGCTGGCCGACTCGCTGCCCTCGGGGCGCGACGCCGTCGTGGTGCCGCTGCTCACCTGGGACGATCCGGCCGTGCTCGCGGCCATCGGCAAGGCCGTCGCGGCCAGCGGGTCGGGCGCGGTCGTCACCGAGGCGCTCGGCCCTCACCCGCTGCTCGCGGAAGCGCTGCACATCAGGCTCGCCGAGCGCGGCCTGGCCAGGGCCGACCGGGTCCGCCTGCTGAACGTCTCCAGCCCCGTCGACGCCGTCATCCTCGTCACCGTGGGCGGCGAGCGCGCCGTGCACGGCGTCCAGGCCACCGCGGTGCTGCTGGCCTCCCGCCTCACCCTGCCCGTCGTCGCCGCCTCCCTCGACAGCGAGCCCGGCGTGCAGATGGCCGCCCAGCGGCTGCGGGCCGCGGGCGCACAACGCCTGGCCATCTCTCCCTGCCTCATCGGCCACGAGGCCCCTGCGGACCTCGTCCAGCAGGCCGCCGCCGCGATCGACGCCGGCCACGCCGAGCCACTCGGCGCGCACAGCGCGATCGCCGACCTCGTCGCGCGCGCCTACGGAAGCCAGCTCGCGTCCTGACGGACGCCTGAACGTCCGGGCCACCGCAACCTCTCGGAGGCCCGGACACCCATCAGGTCAGAGAGCGGCCGTGCTCTCGCGGACGATCAGCTCGGTGGCCAGGCCGACTTCGACAGCGGAAGGGCGTCGAAGCCCACCACGCTGAGGTCTTCCGCCCCCCGCAGACCCGTCGGCGAACGGCCTGGGGGGTGACACGGCGCGCGTACCCCGGGATTGTCGGTGGTGGCCCCTACGATGAGCCTCCTCACGGAGGGATACTCAGATGCTCGACTCGCTGATCGTGCCGCTGTTCGTCACCACCGACCTGCCGCCCCGGGCAGACCTGGCGGAGTTCGGCGAGCTGCTCGCCGAGACGGCCCGCGCCCTCGGCCATGACGATGCGAGCTACGACGGGTTCCTGGCCGGCAAGGTCTTCTGGCTCGACCGTCCGGTGCTGCCGCGGCAGCGCCCCGCGGCGGAGGCGGAGCTGCGCTTCGCCGCGATGCTCGGCTACCTCGCCGCCTCCGGCCCCGGCCACACCGCGCGCGGCGTGGTGGCCGACGTCCGCCGGGCGGTCTGCGCCGCCGTCACGTCCCGGTACGGCGACGTGGGCGTCTCTCCGGCGGTGTTCGCGATCCGCGACCGCGACATCCGCGAGCGCACCCCCGACTCCGCCGTCTCCGTCGGCACCCGCGACGCCGCCAGGGAGCTCGTCAGCGTGACCCGCCCCTACCTGTGAGCGCTCGGCAGGGTCAACTTCTCGTACAGATCGGCCTGCGCACCAGAGTTGTCCCGCTGCAGCGGGTAGTTCCTGAGAATGCTTTACGGCAAGGAACACGTGCGCCGCTACCGCGAGACCGACGGGCGCGAGGGGCATGACTGGAACAACACCACGGTCCTCCTCCTGACCACCAAGGGGCGTAAGTCGGGCAAGTCCTATACGACGCCGCTCATCTACCAGAAGCACGGCGACAACTACATCGTCGTCGCCTCCAAGGGAGGCGATCCCCGCCATCCGGAGTGGTACCTCAACCTGAAGGCCGATCCCGAGGTGGAGGTGCAGGTGAAGGGCGAGAAGTTCAGAGCCCGCGCCCGCACGGCCACCGACGAGGAGAAGCCCGAGCTGTGGGGGCTGATGACGCGGACGTGGCCCGACTACGACGAGTACCAGCACAAGACCGACCGGGAGATCCCGGTCGTCATTCTGGAGCCCATCCGGGAGAGCGGTTCAGGAGCGGCACCTTCGGGGTGAGCACCTTCGGGGTGAGGCCCTTCTCATGGGGCCCCGAACCGGCCGCACGGAGATCTAACCGTCATGGCGGAACGCTCCGGGCGGCCCGGTTCGTTCTGCTGGCATGGCTGACATCCCCTACGACCGGAAAGAGCAGCTCAAGCAGATCGAGAGCGGGCTCCTGCCGGGCGAGCAGATCATCGCCGTGTACGACGCCATCGGGGCGGGCACCGGGTTCCTCGGGCTGACCGACCGGCGGGTGATCGTCCAGGACAAGTCGTTCGTGGGCAAGCGGATGGCGATCACCAGTATCCCCTACAGCAAGATCTCCGCGGTGAGCGTGGTGAGCAACAAGTCGCTGGCCGGCGGGTTCTTCTCGTCCGGCTCGATCGCCGTGCACGTCGGGACGCACACCTACGAGGTGGACTTCCGCGGCGACAACAAGGCGCACCACGTCCACAACGTGATCTTGCACTACATCTCGCTGAGCTGACCGCCCCCAGCCCGGCGGCGGCCGCCGAGCCGGCTCAGCCCTGCAGCGAGGCGTACAGGTCCATCGTGCGGCGGGCGACGCTCTCCCACGAGAAGTGCTCGACGGCCCTGGCCCGGCCGGCCACGCCCATCGCGCGTGCCCGCGCCGGGTCCGCCAGCAGGGCGTTGACGCGTGCCGCGAGATCGGCCTCGAAGCGGGCCGGGTCGTGCGGGGTGCCGTCGGCGGCCTGGTCGATGGGCACGAGCAGGCCCGTCTCGCCGTCGGCGACCACCTCGGGGATGCCGCCCGTGGCCGTCGCCACGACCGGGGTCTCGCACGCCATCGCCTCCAGGTTGACGATCCCCATGGGCTCGTACACCGACGGGCAGACGAACAGGGCGGCGTGCGTGAGCAGCTGGATGACCTCGGGCTTGGGCAGCATCTCGGAGATCCAGCAGACGCCGTCGCGGTCGAGCCCCCTGACCAGCTCCGTCACCTCGGCGGCGATCTCCGGCGTGTCAGGCGCTCCCGCGCACAGGACGAGCTGGGCGCCGGGGTCGAAGGAGCGCGCCGCGTGCAGCAGGTGCACCAGCCCCTTCTGCCGGGTGATCCGCCCCACGAAGATCACGTACGGCCTGCGCGGGTCGATGCCGTGCTTGTTGAGGACGTCCTCGCCGGGGTCGGGGGCGTACTCGGCGGTGTCGATGCCGTTGTGGATGACGCTCACCCTGCCCGGGGAGATCTCGGGATAGGCGGCGAGCACGTCGCGCCGCATGCCCTCCGACACCGCGATCACTGCGTCGGCCCCGGCCAGGGCGGTGCGCTCGGCCCAGGACGAGATCGTGTAGCCGCCGCCGAGCTGCTCGGCCTTCCACGGGCGCAGCGGTTCCAGGCTGTGCGTGGTGACGACGTGCGGGACTCCGTGCAGCATCTTCGCGACGTGCCCGGCGAAGTTGGCGTACCAGGTGTGCGAGTGGACCACGTCCGCGCCCTCACAGGCGGCGGCCATCTCCAGGTCCACGCCGAGCACCTGCAGGGCCGCGTTGGCCGACTGCAACCCTGCGGGCACCCGGTAGGCGCTGACGCCCGGCTCGTCGCGCTCGCCGCCGAAGCACCGGACGCGGACGTCGGCCAGCCTCCGCAGCTCCCGGGCCAGGTACTCCATGTGGACTCCGGCCCCGCCGTACACCTCAGGCGGATACTCCCGGCTGAGCAGATCAACACGCATGACACGACCTTACGATCAGCGCACGCATCCGGGACACATCACCGAGCAAACGTCTGACAACGCTCGATCCGCCCCACCCGTACAAAGGGGACACAACGGGAGAGTATCGGGCGAGGATTCGTCGATAGATCGGCCAATTGAGGGTAGCGTCTGGGCATGAGGTCGCGGAGGGTACTTGCGGTCGTGCTGGCAGGTGGAGAAGGAAAGAGGCTCATGCCGCTCACTGCGGACCGGGCCAAACCCGCGGTGCCGTTCGGCGGGATGTATCGGCTGATCGATTTCGTCCTGTCGAACCTGGCGAACGGCGGCTTCCTGAAGATCGTCGTGTTGACCCAGTACAAGAACCACAGCCTCGACCGCCACGTCTCGCGCACCTGGCGGCTGTCGGCCATGCTCGGCAACTACGTGACTCCGGTGCCCGCGCAGCAGCGGCTGGGCCCGCGCTGGTTCTCGGGCTCCGCCGACGCGCTGTTCCAGAACCTGAACCTCATCTATGACGAGATGCCCGAGCACGTCATCGTGTTCGGGGCCGACCACATCTACCGGATGGATCCCCGGCAGATGGTCGAGCAGCACGAGGACTCCGGCTCCGACGTCACGGTCGCGGCGATCAGGCAGCCGCTGTCGCTGGCCGACCAGTTCGGTGTGATCGAGACCGACCCGCAGGGGCGCAGGATCGTCGCCTTCAGGGAGAAGCCGAAGGACGCGGTCGGGCTCGCCGACTCACCCGACGAGGTGTTCGCCTCGATGGGCAACTACGTGTTCAAGACCCAGGCCATGATCGACGCGCTCCGGGAGGACGCCCTCGACCCCACCAGCAAGCACGACCTGGGCGGGAACATCATCCCGATGATGGTGAAGTCCGGCGGGGCCGACGTGTACGACTTCGCGAACAACATCGTGCCGGGGTCGAGCGAGCGCGACCGCGGCTACTGGCGCGACGTCGGCACCCTCGACGCCTACTACGAGGCGCACATGGACCTCATCTCCGCGCACCCGATCTTCAACCTCTACAACGACAAGTGGCCGATCTTCACCGGGCACGACCCGCTGCCTCCGGCCAAGTTCGTGCACAACGAGGGCGACCGGGTGGGCCGGGCGCTCGACTCCCTGGTCTCGCCCGGGGTCATCGTCTCGGGAGGCACGGCGAGCCGGTCGATCCTGTCGCCCAAGGTGGTCCTGCACTCGCACTCGCTGGTCGAGGACTCCGTGCTGATGGAGAACGTCAAGATCGGCAGGGGTGCGATCGTGCGCAAGGCGATCATCGACAAGAACGTGGTGATCCCCGACGGCGCCCGGATCGGCTTCGACCTGGACTACGACCGCACCCGGTTCGCGCTGACCAGGGGCGGGGTCGTGGTGATCGGCAAGAACGAGATCGTCGACCGCTGATCAGCGCGACAGGCTGAGCAGCCGGTCCACCGGAGTCCTGGCGTGGTCGGGGCCGACGGGCCGGTTGAAGAGCATCGCCTGGTAGTAGCCCGGCGCGAGCAGTTCCAGCAGCGTCGGCGGGTGCTCGCCGCGTTCCCGACGCGTCACGCGTGCTCCGCACAGAAGCAGCCGACGCCCTTCTCGATCCACCCCTGCCCGGCCCACTCCGGGTGCCGCCGGATCATCAGCGCCTCGACCTCGGCGACGATGGTCTCCGTGCTCATCGCCGAGTCACGCCGTACCCAGGTCTCATCACGCAACAGCTCAAGATAGTCACGGACGTCAACGAGCACCTGCGGGCCGGAAATATCGCCGTGGCCCGGCACCACCACACGCGGGTCGGTGGCGATCAGGCGGCGCATCACCTCGATCCACCGCAGTCCCGAGACGTCGACGTCATACGGCGGGAACCACGGGAAGATCGAGAACTGGCCGGCCTCGACCAGATCACCCGTGAACAGGACACCAGCGTCGGGGACGGTCACCACCTGGTCACCCTTGCTGTGAGCGCGCCCCGTGGCACGCATCCGCACGACCCGGCCGCCCAGGTCGAGCTCGTACGTGTCGTCGTAGACCGCGTCCGGCGTGGCCAGCTCGACGCCTTCCAACTGCCGCGCGACCGGCGTGCCGAGGCCGCGGAACATCTCCAGATAGCCTGGCCCCTTGCCGGCGAGGTCCGCGGCCTGCGCGCCGTTGACAAGGTACGTCGCCTCGCCCGCGAAGACCTGCGCGCCGAACGCGTGCTCGGGGTGGAAATGCGTCGTGGTCAGGTACAGCTTGCGGCCCTTGGCGTACTCGGAGGCGAAGGCGAGGACCTTCTCAGCGTTACGCGGCCCCATGCCGGTCTCGACGACCAGCACGGAGTGGTTGCCGCCGATGACGCCGATGTTGGGCACGAGCTCGACCCCGCGGTTCGGGATCACCACCAGGTCGCGGCCGAGTTCCTGGACCTGTCTGATCTCGACGACCGGCTCGTGGGTGAGAGGTTCGGAAGACATGATCCGACTGTCCCGCGGACGCGCGGCCGGCGTCCAACACCGACCGCGCACCCCCGATGCCGCATGGGTATCATCGCCGTTCATGGAGTTTCGGCTGCTGCGCTACTTCGTCGCCGTCGCCGAGGAACGACACTTCGGGCGAGCCGCGGCCCGGCTGCACATGACGCAACCACCGCTGAGCCGGGCCATCAGGCAGTTGGAAACCGACCTGGGTGTCGTGCTGCTGCATCGTTCGGCCACCGGCGTCGAGCTCACTGCCGCCGGAGCCGCCCTGTACACGGAGGCCGGCACCCTGCTGGAACAGGCCGAGCAGGCACGCACCCGAGTGACGGCGGCGGCCGGCGCCGTGACACTCACCGTCGGCACGCTCGCCGACGGCGCCGGGGAGGCCGGCACCCGCCTGGCCGCGACATTCCGCCGCCACCATCCCGAGGTCTCGATCCGATTCCGTGAGGCGGACTTCACCGACCCCACCACCGGACTGCGCAACGGGCTGGTCGACGTGGCACTCACCCGATCACCCTTCGACGACACCGGCATCAGCATGCGCATGCTGCGCTCCGACCAGGTCGGGGTCGTTCTGCGCACGGACGACCCACTCGCCGGCCGCGGCCCCCTCCGCCTGGCCGACCTCGCCGATCGCCCCTGGTTCCAGCTGCCGGACGGCACGGACCCGATCTGGCGCGCCTACTGGAATGGAGCGACGCCTGTCGGCGAACGCCCCGCCGGCCTGGTGGTACGCACCGTCAACGAGTGCCTCCAGGCCGTCCTCTGGAACGGTACGGTCGGTATCGCGCCCCTCACCCACGCCCTGCCCGACGGGCTGACCTTGGCGCCTCTCACCGACATGCCCCCGAGCCCCCTCGTCGTCGCCTGGGCGACCGCGCGGGAGAGCCCGTTGATCCACTCATTCATCCAGATCGCCGTCAACACGTACCGGTCGGCGCGGACGTAGTTCGAGTTCGTGTACCCCGAGACGGCGGCCACACCGTCCCGAGCCCGTTCTCCGCTCCGGTACACCACCGCCGCCGGCCGCCGCAGCCGGTAGCCCCGATGCATGGGCTGCTGAACGCGCACACGCGGGATTGTCGGAGGCGGCTGCTACCTTGCCCGCATGTACACGCGCGTGCCGTTGACCGGCGGCGACCCGCCCCGGTGAACGGCAGAAGCGCCACGCTCCCGGCAGGGTGACCGGGGGCCATCCACGCCGAGCAAGAGAGGGCACCGTGCTTCCCGACCTTCGCCAACCCCTGATCAGACAGCTCGCCGAGTCGGGCGAGCCACGGCGCCACTGGCGGGCCGATGACGAGGACGGCGGGGTGTGGCTGTTCGAGAGCGTCGAGGGCGAGGGGGAGCACTGGGCGATCCGGCAGATCGAGGTCGACAGCCGGCGGGGCGCCCACCGGTACTGGTGGGCTCACCTGCAGGACGAGCACGGCTTCCTCACAGACCAGCCGCTGGAGATCTGGGAGCTGACCGAGATCAGCGAGTCGGCATTCGAGGCCGTCTGGGAGGCCATTGCGTGACCCATGGTGTCATCCCAGGCCAAGAGGGTACTGCCTAGGCCACGGGGGAAGTCCGTCTAGAGCTGATCACGACCGGAGAGCGACGTACGGGGGGACCTGTTGTCCCTGTCGTGTCCGAGCGCTCGGGTCACGTCCGCGCGACTCGGATCACCGGCCTGACGTCACACGTCGGTGCGCGGCCTGGGCAGGTGGCTTGCGGGCCGCCGGGTGAGGAGGCACCGGGCTCGCGTCGCGCGGCTTCGGGTGCGTCCGCGTGCTCGTGTGGCTCGCGTCGCGTCCGCGCCGCTCGGTCGGGGTGGGTGTGAGGCTGTGCGTGGTCGCTGGACGTCCGCCGTCCACGGGGGACGAAAAGCTATCAGCCATGTGAGGACGCATGAGCATCAAAACCGACAAGCTCGCCCGCATGCTCGGGATGGTCAGCCTCGCGCTGGGCACGGCGCAACTGACCGCACCGAAGAGTGTCAGCCGCCTCAGCGGGGTCGGCGACTCCCGCCTGGCCCGGGAGACCACTCGGCTGGCCGGCGCGCGCCAGCTGATGCACGCCGCGACGCTGCTGGGCAGCCGCAGGCCGGGGCCGTGGGTGTGGTCCCGCGGGGCCCGCGGCGCCAAGTCCACGGCGCACCACGGCAAGAGCCAGGCCGCCCTCCCCCACCCGCACACCCCCAGGTCAGCGCGGTCGCAGATCAGAAAAACCACGGGGTGGGGAAAATAGTT
>NZ_JBEXUP010000166.1:0-18388 GCF_040614375.1 Nonomuraea sp. NPDC005983 | reverse complement strand
TGCGCCGCTGGACGGTCACGTCCAGCGCGGACGTCGGCTCGTCGGCGATGAGCAGGCTGGCGGGCCGGTCGGTGAGGGCAGGTCGGACAGGGCGGCCTCCGCCAGCTCCACCAGCTCACCGGACGTCAGCGGCTGCCAGGCGCCCCGCTCCAGCCGCTCCGGCGGGCCGTCGAAGCGCAGCGCGGCGCCGCCGCTCGTCCGGACCCGCAGCAGCGTGCCCGCGACCCGCAGCAGCAGGTACGGCGGCGCGGGCCACACCAGGCCGCGCGGCCCCGCCACCTCCCGCACGCAGCAGCGCAGCAGAGCCGCCAGCGTCGCCTCCTCGGCCAGCGCGGCAGGCGAGTCGAGGACCACTCCGTGCATTCAAGCTCTCCTCAGGTAGTTGGGCCCGCTGGTGCCGTAGAACTTGTTGACGTCACGCGCGCCGGAGCGCTCCTTGGTCATCAGAGTCCCGGCGGTGATCATGGATTTGCCGGTGAGCCTGGCGGCGTCCAGCGTCCTGGCGCGCAGGAGCCGGGCCATCGGGTCGTCGCCGTGCTCGGCCAGCGCGTCCGACAGCGTGTCGCGCAGCAGCGCGGCGGCCTCGGCGTGCGGCAGCGCCCCGAACACGACCGCGGCGGCGGCCAGGTGCAGCGTGATGGTCACGAACATGTCGGCCAGCGCGTGCGGGTCGTCGGTCAGCATCCGCTCGTCGGCGAAGTCCGGCACCGCGACGCCCGCCGCGGCCAGCCGCGCGGGAGAGGCCAGAAGGCCGTCGTTGTCCTTGACGAGCAGCTTCATGCCGCCGTCCGCGAAGACCAGCGACAGGTTCTGCTGGTGCGCCTCCAGCGCCACGCCGTACCGCACGAACAGCCGGACGTTCCAGCGCAGCAGGATCCGCAGATAGGCGGGCAGCACGTCCCCCAGCACGTCCCGCAGCTCGGCCAGCACCCCCGGCGCGTTGAGCGCGGCGACCGGCACGATCCTGCCCGCCGGGAGCCTCCTGACCATCCAGGCGAGGAACTCGTGCCCGGTGTGCGCGAAGGTCTGCTCGTCGGCGACCAGCACGTCCGGGTCGGCCAGCTCGCGCAGCAGCAGCTCGGCCCGCGCGCCGTCGTGCAGCGTGCCCGGCTTGATCGTGCGGCGGTTGCGCGCGCCGAGCGTGCTGGTGGGCAGGGGCAGCTTGAGGTGCGTACAGGAGTCGATCTCCACCGTCCGCATGGAGAGCGTCGGACGCACCCGCAGCCGCTCGCCGTCGAGGATTCGCGCGACCTTCCGCACCTCGTCCACGGCCAGCGGGTGGACGGGGAACAGCGCCTCCCCGGCCCCCAGGTCCCCCCAGAAGGCCGCGCGGGCCGAGCCCGGTACCAGCATGCCCCGGGGGACCGCGGCCCATCTCAGCTCGAACGAGGGCGCGAACTCCGGCGCGTACGCCAGCAGCTCGCCCGCCGTCAGACCCGGCCGCGCCCGGGACGTCGGATAGACCGGATGATCCACGAACGCCGCCCGCGACTCGTACGACGGCCGCCGGGCCAGCACCTCCGGCAGGTGCGCGTCGTGCAGCTCCAGGGCGGCCAGCGCGGCGGCGCACTCCTCGGAGAACGCCGCCACTCCTCGCGCGTCGGCCGGGTCCGCGACCTCGGCCAGCGTGCCGAGCACCGCGCCCAGGTCCAGCCGCTCCTCCGGCGCGACCACGAAATCCTGGAACAGCGTCCCCGGCGCCAGCCGCACCCGCCCTCCGCCGGCCAGCACCAGCGCCACGCCGTCCTTGCTCCTGGTCACCCGCGACGACAGCCGCCCGTAGTCCTCGCGCAGCAGCGCGTCGAGCACCCTGGCGGCCAGGTACGCCTCCCGCGTCATTCGACGACCCACGGCCGGGCGGCGCGGTAGGAGTCGATGGCGGCGTCCACCAGAGTGCTGTCGGGGCCGACGGCCCGGATCACGCCCAGGTAGTCGCGGTTCGTGTGCGTCTTGCGGACCAGGTCGCCCGCCGCCCGCAGCGGCCGGTGCCAGAGCGTGACACCGCCCGAGACCAGCCTCTCCGGCCCCGGCGCGGACGTGATCGTCCCCGACCGGTCGGCGACGAGGCTGACCGCGCTGCCGTGCCGCGTCACGTCCGGTACGGCGGGCGCGGGCTCGCCCAGGTGCACCCGCAGGATCCACTCGAACAGCGGCACCCCGAGCACGTCCGCGAGCAGGAAGTCGCAGTGGTCGCCGATCACCCGGTAGTTCACCTCGACCAGACGCGGCCCGCCGGGCGTGACGACGTACTCGGTGTGACACGCGCCGAACCCCGCCCCGAGCGCCTCCAGAGCGGCCAGGACGTGCTCGTGCCGGCCGTCCGGAGCCCAGTCGAGCCGTTCCTCGACGAAGTGCGGCAGCGGCCCGAGCGTGGTGCGGAACCCACCGAGCACCCGGATCCCGGACGCGTCACCCAGCGTCTCCAGCGTCCGCAGCGGGCCCTCCAGGTACTCCTCCACGACCAGCGCCTCGCCCGGCCGCCGCCTCCTGACCTCCGCGACGGCCCCGGCCAGGTCCCGCTCGACCAGCAGCACGTCCTCGCTGGCCACCCCCTCGCGGGGCTTGACCACCAGGGGGTAGGGCAGGTCCTGTGGCACCGGGTCCTCCGGCGCGAGCCGTACTGACCGGACGTGCTCCACCCCGGCGTCGGCGAGCGCGCGCCGCATCAGGAACTTGTTCTTGGCCGCCAGGCAGGCCCGCCAGTCCTTGCCCGGCAGCCCGAAGTAGGCCGCGGCCAGCGCGGTCTCGGCCTGCAGGTGGTCGGAGTTGGAGAAGATCGCGTCGGGCCGTCCCAGGTGGGCGATGGCGTCGATCAACGCCCGAGGGTCGCGGACGTCGCACCCGACCGCGTCCGGATGCTGCTCGGGCCGGTCGGTGAGGATCGTCACGTCGGCGCCCAGAGCGCGGGCAGCGGGCAGGAAGCCGTCGGTCACCGAGTCCGTCGGCTTGAGCGCGGTGAGGTAGAGCCGCAACGGTGAGGCACCCCCGAGTAGGTAAGGCTAACCTAACTCGTTGATCCTAGCCGCTCGACGATCACCGCGCCGTCCATGTTCTGTAATGGGCGGCTCACTCGCAGGTCATAGGATGTCGGAGGATCTGGAAGGGTGGGCCCGTGGAGACGAGCACGGAAGAGCAACTCATCGGCCCGCTGCTCCTGGCGCGTGGCACCATCGACAGGTCATCGGCGCTGCGCGCCGACAACGGCTGGCTGGAACGTGCCTGGAACGACCCCGCCACCAGGGTTCTGCTCATCGACGACGGCCGCACCCTGGTCAGAAGGGTCGGCGACGAGGTCGGGGCGGTGCTGTTCACCACGGCCGAGACGCCGCCCGGAGAGCGCTACCTGCTGGGCGTCGACGACGGCGTCGCCTACTTCGCGGTGGCCGCGTCCCTGCCGGGGGTGCCGGCGGGCGACGTCAACGGCCGCGTGACGATCCCGATGAGCGTGGGCGACACGCCGGAGGGCGAGGTCGTCGCGGCGGGGCTGCGCCAGGTGGGCGGCCTGCTCGGCGATCGCGACGCCGGCCTGCTGGTCTACGCGGTGGCGCTGGAGGCGTGGCACACCACCCACGAGTACTGCCCGCGCTGCGGCGCCCGCACCGACGTCCAGGCGGGCGGGCATATCCGAGTCTGCCCTCGCGACGGCAGCCAGCACTTCCCGCGCGTCGACCCCGCCGTGATCATGCTGGTCCGCGACGACGACGACCGCTGCCTGCTCGCCCGTGGCCCCCAGTGGCCGCAGAGGAGCCTGTCGATCCTCGCCGGGTTCGTCGAGCCGGGGGAGTCGCTGGAGCACGCGGTGGTGCGCGAGGTGGCGGAGGAGGTCGGCGTCGCGGTGGTCAGCCCGCGCTACCTCGGCAGCCAGCCCTGGCCGTTCCCGCGC
The DNA here is from genome assembly GCF_040614375.1 of Nonomuraea sp. NPDC005983. Taxonomy (NCBI): domain Bacteria; kingdom Bacillati; phylum Actinomycetota; class Actinomycetes; order Streptosporangiales; family Streptosporangiaceae; genus Nonomuraea; species Nonomuraea sp. NPDC005983. Next base: position 14,505 of record NZ_JBEXUP010000166.1, on the reverse strand, counting down.
AGCCTCATGCTCGGCTTCTTCGCCCGGGCCGTCACCACCACGCTGACCCCCGACGCCGAGGAGATCGCCGAAGCCCGCTGGTTCAGCAGGGCGGAGCTGGCGGAGGCGCTGCGGTCGGGCGAGGTGCGCCTCCCGTCGCCGGTCTCGATAGCCCGCCGCCTCATCGAAACCTGGTACGGTGCCCCCCTCGCCGGAGACTGGTGAATCTTGGTCACCAAGCGTAAAGTCGAAGACGCATTCGGTAATGGGAGGGTAAACTCATGCCCATGAACGAGTCGCACATCCAGGAAATCCTGGAGCTGGAACGTCAGAAGCTGGCCATCCAGGTCGCCGCCGCCGAAGTGATGATGGACGACAAGATCCGCGCTTCGGAACGACGCGTCATCGACGCGGTGACAGGTGCCATCACCAACGCCGTAGTCGAGCTCAAGAGCGACAACATGGACCTGAAGGCCGAACTCAAGAGCGTACGAAACGAACTCAAGGGTGAGATCGGGGACGTACGAAACGAGATCAGGGACGTGCGGAACGAGCTCAAGGCGGACATTCTCCGCCTGGAAGAGAAAATCGACAACCACGCCCACTAAAAGGACCTGGGTGCTCAAATCACCCAGGTCCTCCCGACCATGCTAACCGAGCCCCCCTGACATTTCCCAGGGGGGCTCGCAATCTTCACAGCCCGTCAGGCGGCGTTCTCCAGGAGGGCCTTGACCTCCAGCACCGACGGATTGGTGCGCACGACGCGCCCGTTGGGGGTCTCGATGACGACGGTCGGCACCGTCTGGTTGCCGTTGTTGACGCTCATCACGAACTCGGCCGCATCCGGGTTCCGCTCGATGTCGACCTCGGCGAAGCTGATGCCCTCGCGCGTGAGCTGAGCCTTGAGCCGCTTGCAGGGGCCGCACCAGGTGGTGCTGTAGACGGTGAGCGCCATGTCGGGGATTCCCTCCAAGGTCAGAGAACGGGCGCTCGTTCCAACATGCCGAAGCCCCCGGTAATTCCTAACCGATCCGCTCGGCGATCCACTGCTGCACACGCTCGGCCACGCCGGGCTCGCGGTACAGCACCGAGCTGTGCGCGACACCGGGCGCCGTGAAGATGGTGACGGGCACGCCGACCTGGCCCAGCGTCTGCTTGAGCAGCTGGCTCTGCTGCGGCGGCACGAACTCGTCCTGCGAGTGGACGGTCAGCATCGGGGCGTCCTTGCGGCTGGAGTGCCAGGCCACCTCCATGCTGGCCCACACCCGCGAGCACTTGCCCTTGGGCTCGCACCCCCCGGCGAGCCGGATCGCCGACGCCCTGAGCTTGCGCTTGTACGGGTCGGTCGTGGCCAGGCCGTCGGTGTACGCCCGCAGCGGCGAGATGATCGGCGAGAGGCCGACGACGCCCTTGAGCCCGTTCATCCCGTTCCCGTACGTGCCGACCGCGGCCGCGATGTGCCCGCCCGCCGAGAAGCCCACCACGACGTAGTTGCCGGGGTCGAAGGACCAGCGGTCGGCGTGCTTGCGGGCCGTGGCGATGGCGCCCAGCGCGTCGGTGCGCTGCGCGGGCCAGGCGGCGTCGCCGGAGAGCCGGTAGTTCAGGTTGAAGACCGTGTACCCGAGGTCGGCGTAGCTACGGGTGATCGACGACATGCTCTTCTTGTCGCCGCTGGACCACCAGCCGCCGTGGATGAGGAAGACGCCGGGACGCCGCGTGCCGTCGGGGGTCCACCAGACGTCCATGCTCTGGCGGCGGTGCGTGCCGTACACGACCGTCTCGACGGCCAGGCCGCCGATCCCGTTGGGGTCGGTCGGGGTGGTCGCCGTCGGCCCGGGTGTCGGGTCCTTGGACGCGTGCGCGGTCACCGGTGTGAACGCGACGGTAACGAGCGCGAGAACGCTCAAGGAAACCGCAGTGCGCACGGCCTTCCCTTTCCCCCAGGCAGATGGTCGGCCCCATTGTGGGGGAGGAGACCAGATCTTTGCATCTCGGTGACGATGAACATACAACGGGCGGCATGTTGCCAGAATGGAGGCCTTCACCGCCACCTGCTGGGAGGATGTACAGGTGAACAGCGTGGACGACGTCCTGGCCGGCCTCGACCCCGAGCAGCGCGCGGTCGCCGAGGCCGTGCGCGGGCCCGTCTGCGTGCTCGCGGGCGCGGGAACGGGCAAGACCAGGGCGATCACCCACCGCATCGCCCACGCCGTGCTCAGTGGCGCCGTCGAGGCGCGGAGCGTGCTGGCGGTGACGTTCACCACTCGCGCGGCGGGCGAGCTCAGGCAGCGGCTGCGCGCGCTCGGCGCGCCCGGAGTGCAGGCGCGTACGTTCCACGCCGCTGCGCTGCGGCAGCTCACCTACTTCTGGCCCAGGGTGATCGGCGGCGAGGCGCCCTCGGTGATCGAGTCCAAGCTGCCGGTGCTGGTCGAAGCCTGCCGCCACATCCGGAAAAATCCGGATCGGTCCGAGTTGCGGGACATCGCGGCGGAGGTCGAGTGGGCCAAGGTCAGCCAGATCGGCCCGGAAGACTACGTCGCGGCGGCGGCCAAGTACGACCGGACCCCTCCCACGGCCGCCGAGGAGGTGGCCCGCCTCTACGAGATGTACGAGCAGATCAGGCGCGAGCGCCACCTGGTCGACTTCGAGACCATCCTGGAGCTGACCGCCGCGGTGATGACCGAGCACCAGGAGGTGGCGGCGCAGATCCGCCAGCAGTACCGCTACTTCGTCGTCGACGAGTACCAGGACGTCAACCCGCTGCAGAAGCTCCTGCTCGACACCTGGCTGGGCGGGCGCGACGACCTGTGCGTGGTCGGCGACCCCAACCAGACCATCTACTCCTTCACCGGCGCCAGCCCCCGCTACCTGACCGGCTTCACCGTCGAGCACCCCGACGCCGCGGTCATCAAGCTGGTCCGCGACTACCGCTCCACCCCGCAGGTCGTCGACCTCGCCAACCTGGTCATCGCCAAGGCCCGCTCGCCGCACCGGCTGGACCTCGTCGCCCAGCGGCCCGACGGTCCCAAGCCGGTCTTCCAGGAGCACGACGACGAGCCGGCCGAGGCCGCCGGGGTCGCTCGCGCGATCAGGAAGCTGCTCGACCAGGGCGTGCCCTCGCGGGAGATCGCGATCCTGTTCCGCATCAACTCCCAGTCGGAGGCCTACGAGGAGGCCCTGTCCAAGGCCGGCATCCCGTACGTCCTGCGCGGCGCGGAGCGCTTCTTCGAACGTCCGGAGGTGCGCCAGGCCGTGGTGCTGCTGCGCGGGGCCGCCAGATCGGCGGCCGGCGAGCCGCTGGCCTCGGAGGTCCACCACATCCTGTCGGGCATCGGCCTGACCCCCAACGCGCCCGGCGGAGGCAAGGCCCGCGAGAAGTGGGAGTCGCTGAAGGCGCTGGCCGACCTGGCGGAGGACATGGCCGCCTCGGGCGCCGACCTGCAGCACTACGTCGCCGAGCTGGAGCGCCGCGCGTCCGAGCAGCACGCGCCGCCCGTTGAGGGCGTCACGCTCGCGTCCCTGCACGCGGCCAAGGGCCTGGAGTGGGACTCCGTCTTCCTCGTCGGCCTCACCGACGGCATGATGCCGATCATCTACGCCGAGTCCCCCGAGCAGATCGAGGAGGAACGCCGCCTCCTCTATGTCGGCATCACCAGGGCGCGCGAGCACCTGTCGCTGTCGTGGGCGCTGGCACGGGCTCCGGGCGGGCGCAAGGGGCGCCGCCCGTCCCGCTTCCTCGACGGCCTCACGGGCCGTCCCGCCTCCGCGCCCCGCGTGGCCGCGCCCGCCCGCGAACGCCGCCAGCCGGCGGCCCCCGTGAGCTGTCGCGTCTGCGCCAGAACCCTGGTCGTGGCGGCCGAGCAGAAACTGGGCCGCTGTTCCACCTGCCCGGCCGACTACGACGAGGCCCTCCTGGAGAGCCTCAAAGCGTGGCGCACCGCCACCGCCAAGGAGGCCAAGATCCCCCCGTACGTCGTCTTCACCGACGTGACACTCCAGGCCATCGCCGAACGCGTCCCCACGACCGAGCAAGCCCTGCTCGCGATAGCCGGAATCGGCAGGACCAAGCTCGACAAGTACGGCGAAGCCGTCCTCGCCCTCTGCCGCACCTCCACCTGACCGATAGGTCGGGTTTGGTAGTCGAAGGGCGACACGCCAAACTTGTCGGCATACGGATATCGCAAGGGGGACCTGTGAACGAGGCGCTGAAGGAGCTGCTCGATCTGCTCGACCTCGAGCAGATCGAGCTCGACATCTTCCGCGGACGCAGCCCCGAAGAGCGCATCCAGCGTGTCTTCGGTGGTCAGGTCGCCGCCCAGGCGCTCGTCGCCGCAGGCCGCACGGTCTCGTCCGACAGGAACGTGCACTCGCTGCACGCCTACTTCATCAGGCCGGGCGACCCCTCGATCCCGATCGTCTACAACGTCGAGCGGGTCCGCGACGGACGCTCGTTCGCCACCCGCCGGGTCGTGGCGGTCCAGCACGGCAAGGCGATCTTCACGATGTCGGCGTCGTTCCACGTCCTGGAGGACGGCGTGGCGCACCAGGCGTCGGTGATGCCCACCGTCCCCGACCCCGAGACGCTGTCCCCGTTCCAGGACCGCATGTTCGAGCTGGTCGGCGACGCGCCCGAATACCGCGACTGGCTGTCACGCCCGCGCCCGGTCGACGCCCGCTACGCCTCGCCGCTGACCTGGGAGGCCTACCGCGACCCGGCCCTGCGCAGCGCCCAGACCAACGTCTGGTTCCGCTACGACGCCGAGCTGCCCGACGATCCGCTGCTGCACGTCGTGCTGGCCGCCTACGCCTCCGACTTCACGCTGGTCGACACGATACTGCTGGCGCACGGCATGGCCTGGGGCGCCTCGAACATCATGGGCGCCTCGCTCGACCACGCCATGTGGTTCCACCGGCCGTTCAGAGCCGACGACTGGCTGCTCTACGCGCAGGAGTCCCCCTGGTCCGGGGGAGCGCGGGGGCTCGCTCGCGGTGAGATGTTCACCGCGTCGGGTGACCTCGTCGTCTCCGTCGTCCAGGAGGCGATGATTCGTGTGATGAAGTAACAAAATCGCAGGTAGAAAATATGTTGCCCGGCCCAGGGTTCCCGGTTAGGGTCATGGTCAAGCGAGTCGGGCAGCCCTGTCCGACGATCCCAGAGTGGAGGTGAGCCTCAGTGAGAAGCATCCAGATGTCGGCCACGCAGTGGCTCGCTTCCGCATGCCGTAACTCGGTCAGGCTCGCTGATGGGCCGGCCAAGCTTCGGCAGGAGAAGTCTGCCCGCAGCCAGGCCGCCGCCTACGCGCACGCCCGCTTCGGCGCCAGCGCCTACAGCGCACCTGTCTTCATCGCAGGCGCCGAACTGCCGACCCAGCAGAGCCCCAAGGGTGGACTGCGCGGTCCGCATCCCTGGAGGGATGTACCGGTCATAACCTGACCGGCAACAAGCCTCCAGGCCGCGGATCCGCAGACAGGATCCGCGGCCTCTTTGTTTGTCCGTGATCCCCGACCACCCACGAGGTGCCCGACCAAGATCAAAGAGTTCGATCAAAGGAGAACGCAGATGGGGGCGAAGACGATCATGGACCTGATCGACGAAGCCAAGATCCCCTGCCGTACCGACCCTGACCTGTGGTTCGCCGAGTCGCCCGAGGACGTCGAGTTCGCGAAGGCGCTCTGCGGCGGCTGCCCCATCCAGAAGGCCTGCCTGGCCCGCGCGCTCGAGCGCGAGGAGCCATGGGGCGTCTGGGGCGGCGAACTGATCCTCAGGGGAACCGTCGTTCCCCGCAAGCGTCCGCGCGGCCGTCCGCGGAAGCACCCGGTCGCTGCCTGAACCCCGCACCTTCAACCAGAAAGCAGACAGACAGATGAGCGCCATTTCCCAGAGGAGCCTCGCAGTGCCGCATCTTTACCATGACCTGGTGAATGACCGAATACAAACGCTCCACCGTGAGGCGGAGGAGCAACGCCTCGTTGCGCGCATCCGGCGCGTGCAGCGGGCGCGGCGCCAGGTCCAGCGAGCCAACGACCGCCTCCGCAGGGTCCTGGGCCAGGAACTCTGACGCGGGAGATCCTGCCGCCGGCGCAGGATCTCCCCGCCAGGGGTTCCCCTCCACGCCCTGATCGGGACTCCCCTTCTTGGGACCCGCTTCCAGCTCTTCGACGAGCACCAGCGGGCCGAGCGCACTTCCTGCGCCCGGCCCGCTCCCGTTTCCTCTTCCTCCCGGCCCGGCACCTTCTCCGCACCGGTGTCATGCGTCGGAAATTCGCCGAACAAGTTCGTACGCTGATGGCGTGGCGCGTTCAGGTCCGTCCGCGGTGGAGATCAGTCTGACGGACGCCGAGCGGGTTCGGCCGGTCGGTAGGTCGGCGGACATCTACGCCGAGATGCGTCAGTTCATCGACGAGCACGACTGGCTGACGGTCATCCAGTAACCCCTCTTACGCGCCCCGCTGAGCGGGTCTGCCGCCGAAGCGCCAGGGACGGACCTCTGTGCGGCCGCCGCTGGCCGGCAGCAGCGTCGCGGCGGCTTCGTGATCCGGCGCCTCTACCAGGGCCGCCCGGCCGAGCCGCGCCTCGCCGTCGAGGGCGAGCAGATCGCCGTACACGATCAGGTGTTTCGACGTGACCGGCGCAGGGTCGGACTCGTCCGTGGTGATCACCAGGAACCGGCCGTAGCCGTCGACAGCCTCGGTGAAGTCCCACATGGTGCGACCCAGGACGTTGTGAAAGCGGCACAGCAGCACCGACTCGAAGACGCCGGCCCGGTAGTACGGCTCTTCGTAGGCGAACGTGCGGGCGGCTTCCGCGTTCGGAAGGTCGACGATGTGCAGGCTGCCTGTCGACTCGGCCTCGTCGCCATCGCCGGTCAGCGTGGGGCCGCGGGCGACCAGCAGCTCCCCGTACCCATCCATGAAGGACCAGTGGTCGTCGTTCAGGCTCACCTTGAGCTCGAAGGCACCGGGGCGGTCGCGGCCGTATACGAAATACTCCACGGTCGTTCAGCCTAGATGATCGTGGCGGCGGACCCCCTCCTGACCGGCTCCAGCCTCAACATCCCAGGTCAACCAGTTCCTGCGGACGAGCTGCAGCCACCCGAGAAGCCTTTCAACATCGGTGGTGCAGTGACCAGTGAACGTTCACCGGTTTGGTGTTCGCACTGGAAGGGAGTCAGTCGGTCACCGGTGACAGACGACTTCCAAAGTGACGCCGTCGGGGCCTTCCCAGAACGTGGCGTAGTAGGCGGGGCCGTACTGGGGGAGCTCCTGAGGCGCATAAAGCACATTCGCACCCCCCGCGGTCGCCCACTCGTGCAGGCGATCCACCTCCTGGCGGGTCTTCACCATGAAGGCCAGGTGCTGGAGACCGGGACGATGGCGTGAATAGGCGCCGTCCTCCAGCGCCGGATAGAAGAACAGGTACGTGCCTGGTTCGCCGCCCACCGGGCGGTAGGAGAACTCGTCGTCGGCCGCAAAGAAGCTCTCAAAGCCGACCAGGGGCATGAACTCGTCGTAGTACGCCCTGGCTTGGGCGAGGTCACGGACATTCACTCCAATATGACCTAGTGGCATGTGACGATCATAAGGAGGCGAAACGCCTGCTTATACGGGGACCACAGCGGCGAACGTTCACAGTCACCGCACAAGACGCCGCAGTACGCCCTCTCGCGGACGACAGACCTTCCTTCCATCGCAGGCCTCACAGCCTCGAACAGGGGTGAGATCTGGCCGAAGTTGACCTTACCTGTTCATGGCTGCCACACTCCACCAAGTGGTTGGTTGAGGATGGGAGGCCTGAGGGTGAGCAAACGCGAGGCCCTGATCATCGCGGCCTATGAGGCGATCGCGCGAGAAGGGTTCGAGGGGTTGCGTTTGAGGGCGGTGGCCGCGCAAGCGGGCATAGATCACTCCACGCTGCATCACTACTTCGGTACGAAACAGGATTTGGTGGACGCGGTCGTCGGCCACGTCACCGATCAGGTGAGGACGGGTGCATCTGCGGATGGCAGCCGGGAGGAACGGCTGTGCCGTCACCTGGGCATGGTCGGTGCGGCGATCGCTGAACGACCGGAGTTGCACATCGTGCTCAGGGAGTTGGACCTGCGATCCCTGCGCGATCCGCGGACCCGCGCTACGGTCGCCGCTCACGAGGAGGGCTGGCGGTCGAGCCTCACCGGGTTCGCACGAGGCGAAGTCGAGCTGGTCATCGCGACCGTGAAAGGGGCCAGCCTGCACCCCGAGCAGGCTCCTGCCGTGCTCAAGGATCTGTGTCAGTTGCTTCGCGGAGGCCGGCCATGCACGTTCTGATCATCGGCGGTGGGATCGGCGGCCTGTGTCTGGCGCAGGGCCTCAAGCGGGCAGGGGTCAGTGCGACCGTGTACGAGCGGGACGCCGCCCCCGACGCGAGGTTGCAAGGCTACCGCCTCAACATCGAACCTGTCGGCAGCCGGTCGCTTCACGCCTGCCTGTCGCCAGAGCTGTGGGACCGCCTGATCGCCGCCTCAGGCAACCCTGGACCAGGCATGGGCGTTCTCGATGAGCGGCTTCGCGAGCTGATGCAGGAGCGCAGCAACGCGGGCCGTACCTCCCCGGTGGAGTCGGCGCACGCCGTCAGCCGGGTGGCGTTGCGTGAGATCTTGCTCGACGGGGTCGATGTCAGGTTCGGCAAGGAGTTCGTGCGTTACGAGCAGCCTCAAGGCGAGGTTGTCGCGCATTTCGCCGATGGGAGTACGGCAAACGGCACGTTGCTCGTCGGCGCCGATGGCTCGCGATCGAGGGTGAAGCGCCAACTGCTCCCCGGGGGCGGCCAGCGCGACCCGGCCGCCTTCGGAGTCGGCGGCAGGCTGCCGCTGACTCCAGAGACCGACAAGTGGCTGCCCGAAGTCCTGGCCACGAACAAGAACATGATCCTCCCGTGGCGGGACTTCCTCTTCACGGCCGCGTTCCGGCCTCGGGTGGGTGAGGGGTATCTCATGTGGGCGTTTGTCGCCCACCGGGCGACGTACACGGGCCAGGCACCGCACGGGTTCGTTCTGGAGCGGAGCCGCCACTGGCATCCGGATCTGCGTCGGCTGGTCGCAGAGTCGGGCAGCGTGGAGCTCTTCGACTTCCGCGCGGCGGTCAAGGTCAAACCCTGGGCGACGACGAACGTCACCCTGCTCGGCGACGCCATTCACAACATGCCACCGGTCGGCGGGCTCGGCGGCAACACCGCACTGCGTGACGCCAGCACCTTGCGTGAAGCGCTGACCAGCGGGACACCGCTGATCGAGGCGGTGCGAGGCTACGAGGCCGAGATGATCTCCTACGGTTTCGCGGCGGTGGGGGAGGCACTGATGTACCTGCGGCTGGCCACCGTCCGTAGCCGCCTCGTGCGTGGCACTGCCCGCGGCTTCTTCCGCCTCTGCGGTGCGATACCGCCTCTTCGCCGGGCCATTTTCGACGGCTAGATGATCAGCAACCCGCCAGGGCGGTCAAGCTCCCGCGTTAGCGCAGGTCAGCCGTATGCCCCGGGGGCACGGTAGCAATGGCTGTGAACCCAACGATCTTGCTGCTGGCCTGCGAAGACTTCTTGGGAAGCACGATCACGGCATGGCGGATCAAGCTCCATCCGTGCAGGTCAGATCCATATCCGTTGGATTCTCCGCGATTGCTACCGGGCCCCCCTGAAGCACCACCCGCACCTGAAGCAACATGAAGCGCGCACCTGAAGCGCCACTGTTGGTTGGTGGAAGGGATGGGAATCGGGGATGGTCAGCTGACGGAGATGGGCTCGTCGTTGGGGTCGTCGCTGAAACCGGGGACCCAGCGGATCACCTCGTCGCGGAAGCGGGCCGTGGCGCCGAGCTGGCAGAGGACACCGATGCCCGCTGCGTGGACACGGTGGATCAGGACGTACGTGACCGGGAGGTTGAGCTGCCTGACCACGTTGGTCGGCCGTAAATCGGTGACGCTGGCCGCCTGTGCCTGGAGCCATTCGCGGCTGAAGGTGAACTCCTCCACGGCCGTCGGCTCCACGTAGGGGGCGAGGAAGGCGCGGAGGGCGTCGACATCAACCTCTATCTCCGGACGGATGAAGCCTTCCGCGCGAAGGCCCGCCACCACGGTGTCCATGTCGCCCTGGTTGAAGATGCGGGTCAGCTGGCCGAAGGCTGCGGGGTAGCCGTCGGGGAGACGGTTGACCGCGCCGAAGTCGAGGGCGCCGAGCTTGCCGTTCGGCAGCATCCGGAAGTTGCCCGGGTGGGGGTCGGCGTGCAGCATGCCGACCCTGGCCGGTGAGCAGAACAGGAAGCGGACGAACAGCAGGCCGGCCCGGTCGCGCTCCTCCTTGGTGCCGTCGGAGATGATGCGCGACAGCGGGGTGCCGTCCATCCACTCCGTGACCAGGATCATCTCGTTGGCGGCGACCACGTCGGGGACGTGGAAGTCGGGGTCGTCGTCGAACTCGAGGGCGAAGGCGTGCTGGGCCTCCGCCTCGCGCAGGTAGTCGAGCTCTTCGGCGATGCGCTCGCGCAGCTCGGCCAGGACCGCCTTGATGTCGAGGCCGGGCAGCAGGACGCCGAAGAGCTTCCCCAGGCGGGCGAGCTGGGCGAAGTCGCCGAGCAGGGCCTTACCGGCGCCGGGGTATTGGATCTTGACGGCGACCTCGCGGCCGTCGTGCCACACGGCCTTGTGCACCTGGCCGATGGAGGCGGCCGCGGTGGGCTGGTCGTCGAAGGACTGGAAGTTCTCGCGCCAGTCGTCACCCAGCTGCTCGGCGAGCACCTTGTGGACGGTGGCGACGGGCAGGGGCGGGGCGGCGTCCTGGAGCTTCGTGAGGGTGGCGCGGTAGGGGCCGACGATCTCGGGCGGCAGCGCGGCCTCGAAGATGGACAGCGCCTGCCCGAGCTTCATCGCGCCGCCCTTGAGCTCGCCGAGGACCTTGAAGATCTGCTCGGCGGTGCGCTGCTGGATCTCCTGGGCGACCACCTCGGCGGATTTGCCGCCGATTCGCTTCCCGATACCCAGGGCGGCGCGGCCGGCGAACCCGAGTGGAAGGGTCGCCAGTTTGGCGGAGCGCGTGACGGCGCGGCGCGGAAGATCGCTCACACTGATGCGCGGTGTCTCGTTCGAGACGCCGCTTCCCCCCTTCGTGGTCGTCCCCGGAGCAGGTCAGTCACTGGGAAGCTGACATGACCATTCTTAGCGAATATGGATTGTTTCGCATACAACGACATTGCTGGTGCTTTGCCCATGTGCGGGTTTTCCAGCGCCAATCAGGCATTACGTCGACTGTGCCGTTGGTCACAACGGACTCTCGTCCTTCCAGATGAGCAAGCGCGTGGCCGGTCGCGGCGGCTGCGACGGCCGTCGCCAGGGCGGAGTCGCAGGCGATCTCGCCGGGCGGAAAGCCGCCCAGCCGCGCGGTGACGATGGGCCAGGCAGGGTCGTGGTCGCGCCTGGTCAGGTCGAGGCAGTGCAAGCAGGCCGTCTCGCCCGGGAGGACCAGCGGGCCGACGGATCCGTGACCTTCGTACGCGGATGCCAGAAGATGCGGGATGCCGAGATCGGTCAACTCGCTGACGAGGACGCCGTCGAGCGGCGTGACAGGAGCGAGGATCACGAGATCGGGACGCTGCGAGCCATCACCCAGGTACGGAGCTCCAGCCCTCACGTCCACCGAGGGCGCGGCGCTGCTGACGGGCCGGGGCGCGGAGACCGCATGAGGTGAGGAGGCGTGCTCTGTGGTGGACGGGCGTCTACGGCGAGGGACGGCCCCCAGCCCCACGGAGGAGGCCTCCAAACCAAACGATCCGGGTGGGGGCGCCTTAGAGCCGAGCGGAGCCGCCGTCGAGCCGGGCGGAGTCGTCTTGGGGATGGACGGAGCCGACCTGGAAGCGGATCGAGGAGCGTCGTTCGGAGCAACACTGGTGTGCCCGGGTGAGCGGGGAGGGCCGGACGTGAGCCTCCGGGCGACCGCCACCGCGGCCTCCTCACGCGGCAGCCCGACTCCGGACCAGGTGAGACCACCGGGCGTGATGTCGGAGGGGCGGGTGAGAGCGGCGTCGATCACCCGGATGTGCCCCACGCCGCATGCCGCGAGGAGAGCGACGATCTGGGCGCCGACTCGGCCTGCGCCGTAGACCCGTACGCGTGCCTGCCTTCTTCTGGCCAGGGCGGCGTGGCCGCCGTCGAGGGTGGTGGAGGCGAGGTCGAGGGCGTCGAGGTCAGGACGCAGGCGGTCTCGTTCGCTCAGCGGGACGTCGGCGAGCGGAGTGGGGAGGGCGGCGTCGTGCACGATGCCCTGGCTGATGAGCTGGTCGAGGAGTGCGCGGGCCGCAGGCTCGTCGAGCCCCGCCGCGGCCGCTTCGCGCAGCGCCTGGCCCAGGTCGAGGGTGCCGTCGAGCCGTCCGATCCACTCGCGGATCGGACGGGGCAGGTCGGTCAGCATGACGGCCCGCCGGGGGTGTACGCCGAGTTGCAGGGTGTGCTCGTCGCGGATGATCCGCCGCAGGGCGGGTTTCACACGTGGCCTCATGGCGCGAAAGGTTTCCACGCGAACTCAGGATCCGGTGCGGGTTCCTCAAGGGCTGTGGATAACGCATCCCACAGGACGGGAGCCTGTGGAAAACGGATGGCCAGCCGGACACGTGCTGAGAGGGCGGTAGCGCACGGGCGGACGAGGAAGGGGAGACAGGAGGTACAGACCCCGCGGGAAGGGATGAGAAGGGCGGGCGGGCCTGGCTACGCTCTCTCGCATGAGCGAGCTCCTGGTAGACCGCAAAGACAACGGCGTCGTCCTGCTCACCCTGAACTGCCCGGACCGGCGCAACGCCATGACCGACCGCATGACCGAACAGTGGCGTCTCACAATGGACGAACTGGCCCGTGACCGCGACATCCGGTGCGTCGTCGTGACCGGCGCGGGCAGCGCCTTCTGCTCCGGCGGGGACCTGTCGTGGATCGGCGAGCGCGGAGCCGAGGACGTCCCTCGGCTGCGGGACCGGATGCTCACCTTCTACCGCACCTGGCTGGCCATCACCACGCTGGAGGTCCCCACCATCGCGGCCGTCAACGGCCCGGCCGTCGGCGCGGGGCTCTGCGTCGCGCTGGCCTGCGATCTCGTGTACGCCGCCGACGACGCCAAGCTGCTGGCACCGTTCACGTCGCTGGGCCTGCATCCGGGCATGGCGGCCACGTACCTGCTGCCGAGAAGGGCGGGAACCGGGCTGGCGCGGGAGATGCTGCTCACGGGACGCACGCTCCTCGGAGCAGAAGCAGCCGATAAAGGAGTTGTAAATCAATCTTTCCCAAAAAATGACCTTATGCGGGAAGTTGAGAAGATCGCTGAGACGGTCGCGCGCAACGCCCCCATTGCCACGAGGCTTACCAAAGTCGCACTCACTCAGGATCATCAGGACCTGGAAGCCGCACTGCGATGGGAGTCCCTGGCGCAGCCGGTGACCATGGCGTCAGCCGACATGATCGAGGGGTTGGCCGCGCATCGGGAAAGGCGACTGCCCAAATTCACCGGCTCTTAATCATCTGACCAGCAGAAACAAGGTCCACCCTCTGTGGAATTTCGTCAGTCTCGGCTAACGTGCATATGTGCCCCCCGAGACAGTCGAGGTCCGTCGCAGTTCTCGTCGCCGGCGTACGGTCTCCGCCTACCGCGACGGCGACAAGACGATCGTGCTCCTGCCCGCCTGGCTGAGCGGTGACGACGCTGATGAATGGGTGAGCCGGATGCTGGATCGGCTTGCTGCCAAGGAGCGGCGGAGAAGGCCGACGGACGAGGGCTTGCTCGAGCGTGCCCGAGAGCTGTCGGCGAAGTTCCTCGACGGCGAGGCCGACCCCGCGAGTGTCCGCTGGGTCGACAACCAGCAGCACCGCTGGGGTTCCTGCACCCCGGAGAGCGGCACGATCAGGATCTCGACCCGCCTCAGGGGGCTGCCCGAGTGGGTCATCAACTACGTCATCATCCACGAGCTGGTGCACCTGCTGGTGCCGAGCCATGGCCCGCGGTTCTGGGCGCTGGTAGAACAGTATCCCAAGGCAGAACGGGCGCGCGGCTTCCTCGAGGGGTTCTCCGCCGCCGCGCACACCGCACCGGAGGAGTGTTGACGCGTACGGCCGCGGTCCTGGTACGGCAGAGCATGGCCAGGGCGGCCCCCGAGGGCGTGGCCCCCGACGAGTTCCTGGAAGCGGTGGCTGAAGACACCTACGAGATGGTGGCGGGCCTGGAACTGCTGACGCCCGTCCTGGTGACGAGTGTCGCGGGCCTGGAAGAGATCGTCTGGCCGGGCACCGAGGTGATCACGATAGCCGAGGACGAGCCGCTGAAGAGCATCGTGAAACGCCTGGACGGCGACCAGGTCGTGGTGATCGCCGCCGACGCGCCCGACCTGCCGCCGCTGCTGGTCGGCAAGCTCTTCCGCGAGCTCGGACGCGCCCAGATCACGGTCTGCCCCGCCGAGCGGGGTGGCGCGGTGGCGCTCGCCTGCGGCCTGCCGATGCCCGACTGGGCCGACCCCGACCTGGACGACCCCG
>NZ_JBEXUP010000165.1:0-18453 GCF_040614375.1 Nonomuraea sp. NPDC005983 | reverse complement strand
CCGGGGCCGGACGTGTGCGACTCCGCCTGGCTCAGCGGGCGCTCGTACCTGCGCCAGTTGTCGATGTCGTACTGCAGGAGGACCTGATAGTCGTTATGATCAGCTGGTCGGCCGTCGTCGGCGGGGTGTCGATGCTGGCGATGATCCCGGCGCGCGGGCCGGTGCTGGTCGGGCTGGCCTGGATGGGGCAGTTCGCGGGCGCGGGGGCGATGATCGTGGCCATCGCGACGGTCCGCCAACGGCTGGTCCCCGACCACCTTCTCGGACGGGTGCTCGGCACCGCCCGCATGATCGCTTTCTCCTCCATCCCGCTGGCCGCACTGGCGGCGGGGCTGTTCGAGTCGGCCGTGCGGAACGCCTACGCGGTCATGGCGTTCGCCGGGCTGAGCTGGCTGGCCGTCGCGGGCGCGGTGACCAGGTCACCGCTCAGGAACATGGAGGCGCTCAGGGACGGGGAGGCGCTCAGGGACGTGGAGGCGCTCAGGGACGGGAGCGAGGGCCGATGGGCACGACCAGAGGAGTCCCCGCCACCGGATCAGGGATGATCTTGGCGTCCAGGTCGAAGACCTCGGCCAGCAGGTCCTCGGTCAGCACGTCGTGCGGTGTGCCCGCGGCGACCACCCGGCCCTCCCGCATGGCCACCAGCCGGTCGGCGTAGCGGGCGGCCAGGTTGAGGTCGTGCAGCACCATGACGATGGTCCGGCCCGCGGCCTGGTGCAGGTGCCGCACCAGCTCCAGCACCTCCACCTGGTGCGCCAGGTCGAGGAAGGTGGTGGGCTCGTCGAGCAGCAGCAGGTCGGTGCCCTGGGCCAGGGCCATGGAGATCCAGGCGCGCTGCCGCTGCCCGCCCGACAGCTCGTCGAGCGGGCGTTCCGCCAGGTCGGCCAGGCCGGTCATGTCGAGCGCCGCGGCGACCGCGCTCTCGTCGTCCGACGACCACTGCCGGTACCAGGTCTGGTGCGGGTGCCTGCCCCTGGCGACCAGGTCGGCCACGGTCAGCCCCTCCGGCGCGGTGGGCGCCTGCGGCAGCACGCCCAGCACCTTCGCCACCTCGCGGGTCGGGGTCCGGTCGATGCGCCTACCGTCGAGCAGCACCTCCCCGCCGCGCGGCTTCAGCAGGCGGCCGAGGGCGCGCAGCAGGGTGGACTTGCCGCAGCCGTTCGGGCCGATGATCGTGGTGACCGTGCCCGTCTCGATGCCGAGGTCGAGCCCGTCGATGATGATGCGCTCGCCGTACCCGAGCCGGACGTCCACGGCTTGCAGCCTCATTTGCGGGCCTTCCAGATGAGGTGGATCAGGTAGGGTGCGCCGAGCACCGCGGTCACCACGCCCACGGGCAGTTCGAGCGGCGAGAATGCGACCCGGGCGATCAGGTCGGCCCCGGCGGTGAGGACCGCCCCGACGATCGCCGACGACAGCAGCGGCGGCTGGGCGCAGCGGGTCAGCCGGAGCGCGATCTGCGGCGAGGCCAGCGCGACGAACGCGATCGGCCCGGCCGAGGCGGTCGCCACGGCGGCCAGCAGCACGGCCGCGAGGATCATCAGCGCGCGCGACAGGTTCATCCGCACCCCCAGCGCGGTGACCGTGTCGTCGCCGAAGCGCAGCGCGTCGAGTGAGCGGGTGCCGAGCAGCGTCAGCGGGACCAGGACGACCAGCGCCAGCGCCGCCGGGACGACGTGCTCCCAGCCCCTGCCGTTGAGCGAGCCGCTGATCCAGACCATGGCCCTGCTGGTGTCGTTCACGTCGCCGACGGTCAGCAGCCAGTACTTGACGTTCGTGAACACGGCCGCCACGCCGATGCCGACCAGCACCAGCCGGTAGCCGTCGAGCCCGCGCCGCCAGGCCAGCGCGTACACGATCGTCGCGCCGAGCAGGCCGCCGAGCAGGGCGAGGGCCGGGATGCCGAGCGTTGAGAGCAGCCCGCTGACTCCGCCGTACGCGCTGCCGCTGACCACCACGCCCGCTACGACCGTGACGGAGGCGCCGGTGGTGACGCCGAGGATCTCCGGGCTGGCCAGCGGGTTGCGGGCGATGGACTGGATGATCGCGCCGGACAGCGCGAGCGCCGCGCCCACCAGCGCCCCGGTGAGCGCCCTGGGCAGGCGCAACTCCATGATGACGAAGTGGTTCTGGCTGGAGACGTCGAAGGTGCCGGTCACGACCTCGGCGACGCTCATCGGGATGTCGCCGATGCGCATGTTCAGCGCCATGAGCAGGGCGAGCAGCACCAGGCCCGTCACGGTGACGGCGAGGCCGCGCAGGCGTACGCGCCAGGACAGGCCCGCCATCCGCAGCGGGACGGTCGCGCTCACAGCCGCACCGGCTTCCTGCGGCGGACCAGGGCGACGAAGAAGGGGGCGCCGACCAGCGCGAGCACCACGCCGACCTCCAGTTCCCCTGGAGGGGCGACGACCCGGCCGATCACGTCGGTGAGCAGCAGCAGCGCCGCGCCGACCAGCCCCGAGTACGGCAGCAGCCAGCGGTGGTCGGTGCCGGACAGGGGGCGCGTCAGGTGGGGGACGATCAGGCCGACGAACGCCAGCGCGCCGCACGCCGCCACCGACGCGCCCGACAGCAGAGTCACCGCGGCGACGCCGACGCCCCTGGTGAGCGCGATGTTCTGGCCGAGGCCGCGGGCGACGTCCTCGCCCAGGGAGAGCGCGTTGAGGCCGGGCGCGTTGATCATGGCGAGCACCAGCCCGATCAGGATGAACGGCAGCACCTGCCAGACCATGTCGGGGCCGCGGGCGGCGATCGAGCCGGCCTGCCAGAACCTGAAGACGTCCATGGCCTGCTCGTCCAGCAGGACGATGGCCGAGGTGAGCGCGTACAGGAAGGCGCTGACGGCGGTGCCGGCCAGGGCGAGCGTGACGGGGGTCGGGCCGCCCCTGCCGCCGACCATGCCGAGGGCGAACACGCCGACGCTGGCGACCAGCGCTCCCGCCAGGCCGAACCAGATGTAGCCGAGCAGGCTGGACGCGCCGAGCAGGATGATCGAGGCCACCATCGCGAACGCGGCGCCCTGGGTGACGCCGAGGAGGCCGGGGTCGGCGAGTGGATTGCGGGTGTGGCCCTGCATGAGCGCTCCGGCGACGCCCAGCGCCAGCCCGGCCAGCACGCCGAGGGCGGTGCGGGGGATGCGCAGGGAGCGGATGACGATGTCGTTCTCGGTGCCGGTCGGGTTGGTGAGCGCGTGCCAGGCGTCGGCTGGCGGCACCGGCTTGGAGCCGATCGTGACGCTCAGCACCACGGCCACCAGGACGGCCGCGAGCAGGCCGCAGAGGACGAGGATCCGCCGGTGATGGATGCCGCGCAGGGGCGCCACGGCGGTTGCACTCACCCGTCTCCTCCTCAGCGTTTGCCCGAACGTCATGAAGTATGCCAGGTTAGGCAGGGCTAACCTAAATTAGGGTTGCCTAACTAAGATCTTCAGGAAAGGGATCCCCATGAGACCGTTGCGTGCGCTGGTGAGCGCTGTGCTGCTGGCCGGCCTGGCCGCCTGCGGCTCGGCCGGGAAGGCTGCCGCTCCGGCGCAGCCCGCGGAGCCGTTCCGCACCGTCAAGCACGCGATGGGCGAGACGAAGATTCCCGCACAGCCGAAGCGGGTCGTCGCCCTCGACCAGAGCTTCGTCGACGCGGTGCTCACGCTGCAGACGCCGGTGGTCGGCTACACCACCTACCGCTCGATCGACACCAAGCTCCCCGACTACCTCGGCGCGGTCGCCGCCGAGTATGGCAAGGAGGCCACGCCGGTCGGCACGCTGGAGCAGCCCAGCCTGGAGAAGATCATCGCGCTCAAGCCCGACCTGATCGTCTCGGCCAAGGTCCGGCACGAGGCGCTCTACGACAAGCTGTCGAAGATCGCGCCGACCGTCTTCAGTGAGACGACCGGCGCCATCTGGAAGGACAACCTCCGCCTCATGGGGCAGGCGCTGGGCAAGGAGCAGCTCGCCGAGACCACGATCAAGTCCTACGAGGAGCGGGCCGCCAAGATCGGCACGGAGATCAAGGAGAAGGACGGCAAGCTGCCGACGGTCTCCGTCGTCCGCTTCGCGGGCGAGCCGACCACCCGCCTGTACGTGGAGAACTCCTACTCGGGCGTGGTGCTGAAGGACGTCGGCTTCCCCCGCCCCCAGGGCCAGCCCACCAAGCAGGACGCGATCGCGGTGGACGTCAGCCAGGAGCGCATCGCCGACCTCGACGCCGACCACATCTTCGTCTCCACCTACCCCGACCCCGGCTCCGACGGGCCCAAGCAGAAGTTCCTGGGCAACCCGCTGTGGGGCAAGCTCAAGGGCGACAAGCACGACGTCAGCGACCTGACCTGGATGAGCGCCGTCGGCATCCAGGGCGCCCACGCCATCCTGGACGACGTGGCCAAGCTCTTCGGAGTGGATCCGGCCAGGGCGGCGTCCTAGGACGTCCCAAGAGTCCTAGGGCGTCCTGGGACGGCAGGAAGGCCCGCAGGTCGGCCAGGTGGGGCGTGAGGTCCAGGCCCTGGTCGGCCAGCCAGCCGGGGTCGCCGTACGCCCCCCGGTAGCGGATGTAGCGGCCGATGGTCGAGGAGGTGCCGCCGGTGCCCGCGCCGACCACGATCCGGCAAGCCGGTGTTTGAGTGAACCGGTCGGGTGCACCGACTCGTCTTTCAGGTAGAGGTTTACTCCCCAGTGCGAGGGCAACGGGAAGACGTGCAGATGGGTATCACAACTCCGGTTGGCGTCGGCTTCGACCTTGCGGATGGCCTCCGCGACCCAGTGACGCGCGCCGGTGTCGTGACGGTCAACGAAATCCATGCCTATACGCTATCGGGTGTGACTCTGGCCACTCTTCCTGCGCGATTGGGTAAATAGTGTTACGATTACGAGACTTGTCCAGCCGTGGACGTGATCAAGCACGCCGCGAGCAGATGGACCTGTTCACCTCTCTGACCAGGCGGGACCCGCTAACACGGCCCTTACGTAGGGTCTGTCACGATGAGAACGCCGTCGGACGGCTTCGCGCCGAATACGGGGGAAAGCGCAAGGGGGAATGAATTGATCACCATGACCGATGAGCAGCGTCAGGACTGGTTCGAGCGCGACGTCGTGCCCGTGACCTCGCAGCTCTTCGCGTCCGCGATGCGCCTGACCCGTAACACGGCCGACGCTGAGGACCTGGTGCAGGAGACGGTGGCCAAGGCGTATACGTCTTACCACCAGTTCCGCGAGGGCACCAACCTCAAGGCGTGGCTGCACCGCATCCTCACCAACAACTTCATCAACGACTACCGCAAGAAGCAGCGTTCGCCGAAGCTGTCCGCCGCCGAGGACATCGAGGACTGGCAGCTGCACGCCGCGGAGTCGCACAGCTCGACGGGCCTGAAGTCCGCCGAGACCGAGGCGCTCGAGCGGCTTCCCGACAACGTCGTGATGAACGCGCTGCGCTCGCTGCCGGAGGACTTCCGCGTGGCCGTCTACCTGGCCGACGTCGAGGGCTTCGCCTACAAGGAGATCGCCGAGCGCATGGGCACGCCGATCGGCACGGTGATGTCGCGGCTGCACCGCGGCCGCCGCCAGCTCCGCGGCATGCTCGAGGAGTACGCCCACGAGGAGGGCGCTGTGCGCCTTCCCGCGCAGCGCGCCGCGTAGCCAGGTTTCCAATCCGGGCGTTCGCCGCCTATGCGACGGCTATCAGCGCCACCGCTCCGAGGGCGCAGGCGACACCCGCCATCTGGATCGCCTGCAACCGCTCGCCGAGCACCTGTCTCGCCAGCAGCAGCGTGCTCGCCGGGTACAACGACACCAGCACGGCCACCAGGCTGAGCAGCCCGCGCTCCTGGGCCAGCAGGTAGAGCACGTTGGCCGCCATGTCCAGGACGCCCGCCGCGACGATGATGTGCAGCGAGCGCGCGCCGGGCCTGAGCGTGCGCCGCGTCGCCACGGCCAGCAGCACCACCATGGTGATCGACGACATTCGCGCGCCCACCAGCGGCCACAACCCCGACCCGTCGGGGGCCATGGCCAGCAGGATGAAGAAGCCGCCGAATCCCGCCCCCGCCGCCAGCGCGGCGAGCACGGAGGCCGCCGAGCCGCGCTCCGCCGCGGCTCGGTCCTGGCTGACCCAGCACCACGCCGACCAGCGCCATCGGCTCGGGACGGTCGCCGGTCGCCAGCCCGAAGACGACCGGCAGCGCGGCCGAGGTCACCGCCGTCGTCGGCGCGACCACCGACATCACGCCCGTGGCCAGCGCCCGGTAGAAGAGCACCAGCCCGGCGGCGCCCGCGAACCCCGCGCCGAGCCCCCAGAGCAGCGCCCCCTGGCTGACGTGGCCCGGCAGCAGCGGCAGCAGGGCGAGGATCAGCCCCAGCCCGGCGAGCTGTGAGAGCGAGACGACCGAGAGCACGCGGGAGCGGCGGGTGGCCAGCCCGCCGAAGAAGTCGGCCGTGCCGTACACCACCGCGCAGGCCGTCGCGAGGATCACCGCTGTCACGTTCCACCGTCCAGTTCACTGTGTTGCACTCCTAGTACAACACATAAGGTGCAACATACTGCAAATCGGATTCATTACACTGCACTGCATGGAAGATCCGGCGACGATCACTCAGGCGATCGCGAACAACGTCCGCGCCCAGCGCTCGCACAGGGGGTTGACGCTCGACGCGCTCGCCGCCAGGTCGGGGGTGAGCAGGGGAATGCTCGTCCAGATCGAACAGGGCCGGACGAACCCCAGCATCTCCACCCTCACCCGGATCGCCTCCGCGCTCGGCATGACCGTGGCCGGGCTGGTCGAGGTCTCCGACGTGCCCGTGGTCAGGGTCATCGACAGGTCGGACGTCGTCACCTTCGACCAGGGCGGGGTGCGGGCCAGGCTGCTCGTCGGCGCGGAACGGCCGACGATCCTGGAGTTGTGGGACTGGCGGCTGGCCCCCGGCGGGCACCACGACGGCGACGCCCACCCGGCGGGAACCCGCGAGATGCTCACCGTCCTGACGGGAGAGCTGACCCTGACTGTGTACGGAAAGGATCACCTGGTCAGGGCCGACGACGCGGTCCTGTTCACCGCCGACAGACCGCACCGCTACGCCAACCGCGGGCAGGAGGAACTCAGGCTCATGATGGTGGTCGCGGAGCCGAGACAGGTGCCTGACCAATAACGTCGAATGGCCTCCAGATCACCTTCTGGAGTTTCATGATTACTCCATGTCCTTGACGGCTGATGCCCGTTGGTGGGTACATCCCGGTGTGTGCGGCGAATCGTCGGCTGGGGGTGGCGTGTGAGTGAGGCCCGCGCCGCGACGGAGAAGCTCCACGCGGAGCTTCACGGTCTCGGCGTCACCACCGCCTACGAAGTGGGGGACGAGGCGACCCTTTCCGTGTGGATCGGTCTGGTCGTCCGTTACGGTGACGGCTTTTACCGTTGGCAGGAAGGAGCGGTGAAACGTCGGCATTTGGGTACGGATCCGGTTGGATGTGCCATGAGGGTGGCGCGTCGTTACGCAGAGCTACAGGCCCACATTCCACTCTGGTGGGATGACCTGGCCAAGGAGCTGCGGGGAGGCCCGGCCCAGGACTACCCGTGATCCCCGCCGACGCTTTCAGGGGGAAGCATGCGCGCGTGGGGGTTGCCGCTGGCCTTGCTGATGTTGGCGGGTTGCGCCGGGAGCCCGGAGCCGGTGGCGCCGGTGCCCGTGGTGGTCGTACCGCCCGCCAGAATCGACCCCGGCGTGCTGGCCAGGCGCCTGATGGCCATCCAACCCTCCTGGCCGAGCCCGCACGTCGACTGCAGGCGGGCCAAGTGCGTGGCGCTGACCTTCGACGACGGGCCCGGCGACTACACCGACCACCTGCTCGACCTGCTGAAGGCCCGGCACGTCCGGGCGACGTTCTTCGTCGTGGGGCAGATGGTGGCCGCTGACAAGAAGCACCTCGTGCGCCGGATCTTCCGGGAGGGGCATGAGCTCGGCAACCACTCGTGGAGCCACCCGCAGCTCACCGCGGTGGCCGACGACGTTCTGCGGCGCCAGCTGAGGTTCACCCAGCGCCTGGTGCGACAGCTGACCGGCGTGCGGATGCAGATCATGCGCCCGCCGTACGGATCGACGGACTCCAGGGTCGCCGACGAGGCCCGACGCGACGGGCTGGCCCAGATCCTGTGGAGCGTCGACACCCTCGACTGGCAGGACCACGTGCCCGCCATCGTGGCCAGGCGCGCCACCTCGGGCCGGCCCGGAGCCATCGTGCTGATGCACGACATCCACCGCACCACCGTCGAGGCCGTGCCGAAGATCCTCGACACGTTCACCAAGAAGGGGTACACCTTCGTCACCGTGTCGGAGCTGTTCAACCACCCGCTGGTGCCCGGCAGGCGGTACAGCGGGCGCTGAACCGTCGCCCGCCCATGGCACTCTTACGGCATGGGTTTCACCGGCTTCCCCGACGAGGCGTTCGTGTTCTACGAGGGCCTCGAAGCGGACAACTCCAAGACGTACTTCACCCGCCACAAGCACCTGTACGAGGACGCGGTGCGCGCGCCGATGCTCGCCCTCACCGACGAGCTGGCCGACGAGTTCGGCACCGCGCAGCTGTTCCGTCCCTACCGTGACGTGCGGTTCGCCAAGGACAAGTCGCCGTACAAGACCCATCAGGGGGCGTTCATCGACCTGATGCCCGGCATCGGGCTGTACGTCGAGGTCAGCGCGGCGGGGCTGTTCATCGCGGGCGGCATCTACACCCAGGCCGCCGACCAGGTGGCCCGCTACCGCGCCGCCGTCGACGAGGACCTCTCCGGCAAACCGCTGCAGTCGATCGTGGCCGAGCTGACGGCGGCGGGCTACACGCTGGAAGGCGACCGGCTGAAGACCAGGCCGCGCGGCGTCCCCGACGACCACCCGCGGATCGAGCTGCTGCGTCACAGGTCGCTGTACGCGGGGCTGCGCCTGGAGCCGGAGCCGTGGGTGCACACGGAGGAGGTCCGCGGCAGGGTGCGCGAAAGCTGGCAGGCTTACGGGCCGCTGGTGGAGTGGCTGTGCACCCACGTCAGGGGGAGCGAGCTGCCGCGCCGGTGACACACGCCGACGGAGACGCCTTGACAACGAACGGCGAAACCCGGCCCCCGGCGAGCGGGAGGGGGCGGCCCGGGAGGCGGGAGCGGGTCGTGATCGGGGCGGTCGCGGGCGTCGCGGCCGCCGTCTACGCCGTGCTGTCGCTGCTGCGTTTCGCCAACTTCAAGGCCAGCGCCTACGACCTGGTGATCTTCGACCAGGCGGTGCGGTCGTACTCGCAGTTCCGGCTGCCCGTCGCGATCGTCAAGGGCGTGCACAACGACTTCGGGCCGGGGTTCAGCGTCCTCGGCGACCACTGGTCGCCGATCCTGGCCCTGCTCGCGCCGCTGTACTGGGTGTTCGACGACCCGCGGACCCTCCTCGTCGCGCAGGCCGTGCTGCTGGCCGCGGCGGCGGTCCCGCTGTGGGTCTTCACCAGGCGCTCGCTCGGCCCGGGAGCCGCGCACCTGGTCGCGGCGGCGTACACGCTCTCGTGGCCGGTCGTGCAGACGGTCGCGTTCGACTTCCACGAGGCCGCCTTCGCGCCGCTGCTGACAGCCGTGCTGCTCGAACGGTGGCAGGCGGGCAGGCGGGTGCCCGTCGTGCTGGCGGCGCTCGGCCTGCTGTGCGTCAAGGAGGACATGGGGCTGCTGGTCGCGGGGTTCGGGCTGGTGCTGCTCTTCCAGCGCGGCTGGCGGGCCCTGGGAGGCGCGTTCGCGGCCGGTGGGCTCGCCTTCACCTGGCTGGCCTCGCAGGTGCTCATCCCGCTGTTCGGGGGCAGGGCCGACTACTACTGGGCGTACGGCGCGCTCGGCTCCGACATGCCCGGGGTGGCGCGCACCGCGCTGACCGACCCCGTCGCGGTGCTCGCCCAGCTCGGCAGCCCGCCGGTCAAGCTCGTCACGCTGGCGCTGCTGCTCGGCGTCACGTTGCTGGCGGCACTGCTGTCGCCGCTGACGCTGATGGCCGTCCCGCTGCTCGCGGAGCGGATGCTGGCCAGCTCGTTCCCCAACTGGTGGGTGCCCGACTACCACTACAACGCCTTCGTCGTGGTCGTCGTCTTCGCGGCCGGGGTCGACGGCGTCCGGCGCCTCCGGGAGCGCCGCGGGGAGGGCGGGTGGGCCCGGTGGTGGGCGGCCGGGGTGCTGGCGTTCGCGGTGGTGAGCGTGCCGTTCTTCGCGCTCTCGGGCCTGGCCGACCTGGAGGCGTACCGGCTGGACCAGCGGGAGCGGGCCGCCGCGGCGGCCGTCGCCGCGGTGCCCGACGGGGTGCTGGTGGAGGCGGCCAACAACCTCGCGCCGAACCTGTCAGGACACGCCACCGTGCTGCTGTGGGACCGGACACCCCGCTGGGCGCCCTGGGTCGTGGCCGACACCGGCCGCCGGATCTTCCCGTTCAAGGACGTCACCGAGCAGCAGGAGCGCGTGCGCGCCCTGGTGGCGGCCGGCTACCAGGTGAGGTTCGCCCGCGACGGCTACACGGTCCTGTTCAGGGCAGGCGAGACAAGCTCGATGTCCCCTGGTCGCCCTTGAGTATCCGGTCGACCGTCTGCCCCGCCGCCGACGTGGCGGCCGTCGTGCCCGCCGCGATGACGATCGCCACCAGCGGCGTGGCCAGACTTCTGATGCTGCGGACGTTGCGCACCCGGGCCCACGGCTCCCCGGCCAGGTGCATGACGCGCCACTCCCAGTACAGCCCGAGCCCGATGCAGACCAGCGCCCCTCCACCCACCACGATCGCCACCACCTGCAGCTTGTCCAGAGCCCCGAGGTCGGGCGCGGCCAGCGTCGACAGGTACCCCGACAGCTCCGTGAGGAGCGCCGCCGCCATCAGGTGCAGGGCCTTGGTCATCGGCTGGGTGCCGCGGATGCGCGGGTAGAAGTAGCCGAACAGGAAGCCGAAGGCGGGCAGCGTGAGCAGGTAGCGCGCGTCGAACAGGAAGCTCGTCAGGTCGGGCCCCGACGGCCGGCCGTACACGAGCAGCAGCGGCAGGCTCAGCAGCAGGCTGACGACGAACGCCTGCACGCCGTTGTGCCACGGCGTGCAGCCCGCCGCGGTGGCGAACGCGGTCTCGGGGCTGCGGCCGTGCTCGCGCAGCGACCGCTCGAGGTCGTGCCGCCGCGCGTCGAACTCGGCCATGCTCAGCTCGCCCGCGCCGAGCTTGCCCCGTCCGAGCCGGTAGAGCTCCTGCTCGGCGATGAGCAGCAGCCGCTTGTGCAGGGCCGCCCTGACCAGCTCCCGGTGCTCGTCGGACGTGGCGGGCTCGACGATCGCCGGACGGGCGCCGGAGAGCAGCCACAGGGCGGCGAGCCAGGCGACGAGCGAGGTGATCGACAGCAGCGGCAGGGGCACGTTGCTGTCGGCCAGCGTGAAACTCCCCCGAGGGGTGAGGTAGAGCACCATCAGGCAGACGATCATCGTCGCCCGCGCCCTCTGGTGGTCGACGGCCGCGATCGCGCCGCCGAGCCGTCTGAGCCGCAGCACCAGCAGCACGAAGCCGAGCAGCAGCAGGCCGAGCACGCCGCGCATGAGCGGGTCGAGGGGCACCACGCCGATCTTCGGGACGTCCTGGCCGGGCAGAGGCAGGCTCCACGACCCCGCGTCCAGCCACTCGATGGGCCAGCCCTGGACGAGCAGGCTGGTGGCCACCGACACCAGGATCGCGGCCCGCGACCACGTCCTGGTGGTCACCGCGATGGCGGCGATCGGGATCAGCGCCCAGCCGGCCGCCAGCGCCAGCCGGACGCTGTCGGGCGGGTAGACGCCGTTCAGCAGGGCCCTGGCCCACAGCGCGAGCGCCAGCAGGCCGATCGCCGCCCCGGCGGCCAGCGCTGACAGCCGCGCGTCCACCGCCCGCACGCCGAGGTCCGCGCTGAACGCCACCGCCGACCCGGCCGCCGCCAGGACGGCGACACCTCCGGCGGCGAACAGCGTCGGGCCGGGGACCTGCCCGTGCAGGAAGGACCACGACAGCATGCCGAGGGCCACGAGCACGCCGACCGCGCTCGCGCCGAGCACCTCCCGCTGCGTCCAGTAGGGGCTGGTCGGCAGGGCCCTGCTCGCGTGCCACAGCACGAGGGCGGGCACCGCGCCGAACAGGATCACGTACGCGAACGGCGTGAACGGCTTCACGATCAGGGGGATCGCCAGCGTGGGCGCGGCCAGCGCCAGGCCGACGGCCAACTGCCTGTTGGGGATCCGCTGCCACCAGGCCGTGCCCAGCGAGCGCAGCAGGAAGACGGCGAGCGCGATCGCGGTGAGGACGCCGAGCGCGGTCGCCCAGGAGAAGTCGTCCTGCTCCTGCTTGTCGGGGAAGCCGTAGGAGTCCTGCGCCAGGGTGACGGCCACCGGGTAGGGCCCGACGGTGAACTCCAGCCGCTCCACTTCCTCCTTGTCGGGCTCGACGCCCTTCACCTGCAGCACGGTCCACTCGCCGGTGACCACCCCGATGGTGCGGCGCACGACCACGAGGGGCCTGCCGATGGGCGCGTTGAAGGCCAGCGCCATGAGCTGCTCGGGCTTGTACTGGCGGAGCAGCGTGACGGTGAACTTCGCCGTGGTCTGCTTGCCGGACGTGGTGAGCACGGGCGCCTGCCGGGTGGTCGGCAGCAGCGCGGCGCCCGAGACCTTGATCGCGCCGAACCCGTTGTCGGTGAACCGCCTGATGCCATCGGGGAAGCCGGTGCCCTGCCGCAGGGTTCCGGCCAGGTCGTCGGACGTGTCCATCCGCAGCTGGTGCACGATGGTCACCTTCACCTGGCGCTGCCGCTCGTCCAGCCGCCCCTGGGGCACCCCTCTCAGGTCGGACGGGGTGGCCCTGGAGATGACGACCTCGGTCGTGGCCCCGCGGTCGGACTCGCCCGTGGGCACGGTCCGCCCGGCGGTCAGCTCCCACGGGTCGGGCACGGGTGTGTCGGCCGTCGGAGCAGGCACCGCCACGGGCCTGGCTGCCAGGGCGCACCAGACGATCGCCGCCACCGAGACCGCAGCCAGCCCGAACGCGACCACCATCCGGAGCTTCCCCACAGAATGGATGATCCACGCGAGCCGGGTGGGGTTCCCTCTCGAACGGTAACGGTGTGATCACACCTGCGGCACGCCTGTCTGCGACGCCACACTTCCGTATCGGCCGAGCCGCACGCGCTGACCGGGCCGTTGAAGACGGCCCGTCACCTACCGGGCCGTCACTTGGGGTGAACGAGGACGGCCCGGCACGTCGCGCGTGTCAGGCCGCCCCGTCACGGCGCACTGTCACGCCGCACTGTCACGCCGCACCGTCACGCCGCACTGTCACGGCGCACCGTCACGGCGCACCGTCACGGCGCCGCCGGTCAGGCGCGCTTGGCGCGGGCGGCGGCGCGGCCGCGGGTGGCGGCGTCGAGGACGACCTTGCGGATGCGGACCGCGTCGGGCGTGATCTCCACGCACTCGTCCTCGCGGATGAACTCAAGGGCCTGCTCCAGCGAGAGCTGGCGCGGCGGGATCACCTTCTCCGTCTCCTCGCTGGTGGAGGAGCGCATGTTGGTGAGCTTCTTCTCCTTGGTGATGTTGACGTCCATGTCGTCGGACCGCGAGTTCTCGCCGATGATCATGCCCTCGTACACCTCGGTCGTCGGCGAGACGAACAGGGTGCCGCGCTCCTGCAGGTTGAGCATGGCGAACGCGGTGACGGGGCCGGACCGGTCGGCCACCAGGGAGCCGTTGTTACGGGTGCGCAGCTCGCCGAACCACGGCTCGTAGGAGTCGAAGACGTGGTGGACGAGGCCGGTGCCCCGGGTCTCGGTGAGGAACTCGGTGCGGAAGCCGATCAGGCCGCGCGCCGGGACCACGAACTCCATCCGGATCCAGCCGGTGCCGTGGTTGGTCATGTGCTCCATGCGGCCCTTGCGGACGGCCAGCAGCTGCGTGACCGCGCCCAGGTACTCCTCAGGGCAGTCGACGGTGAGCCGCTCGACGGGCTCGTGCACCTTGCCGTCGATGGTCTTGGTGACCACCTGCGGCTTGCCGACGGTCAGCTCGTAGCCCTCGCGGCGCATCTGCTCCACCAGGATGGCCAGCGCCAGCTCGCCGCGGCCCTGCACCTCCCAGGCGTCGGGCCTGTCGGTGGGGAGCACGCGCAGCGAGACGTTGCCGACCAGCTCCTTGTCGAGGCGGTCCTTCACCATGCGGGCGGTGACCTTGGCGCCCTTGACCTTGCCGACCAGCGGCGAGGTGTTGGTGCCGATGGTCATCGAGATGGCGGGCTCGTCGACGGTGATGAGCGGCAGCGGGCGCGGGTCTTCGGGGTCGGCCAGCGTCTCGCCGATCATGATGTCGGGGATGCCGGCGATGGCGATGATGTCGCCGGGGCCGGCCTCCTCGGCGGGCTTGCGCTCCAGCGCCTCGGTCATCAGCAGCTCGCTGATGCGGACCTTCTGGATGGAGCCGTCGGTGCGGCACCAGGCGACCTGCTGGCCCTTGCGCAGCACGCCCTGGTGGATCCGGCACAGCGCGATACGGCCCAGGTAGGACGACGCGTCGAGGTTGGTGACGTGGGCCTGGAGCGGCGCGTTCGGGTCGTAGGTGGGCGCCGGGATCGTCGACTTGATGATGTCGAACAGCGGCTCCAGGTCTTCGGAGTCGGGCATGCCGCCGTCGTCGGGACGGTTCATCGAGGCGCGGCCGGCCTTGGCCGAGGCGTACACGATCGGGAAGTCGATCTGCTCCTCGGTGGCGTCGAGGTCCATGAAGAGCTCGTAGACCTCGTCGACGACCTCCTTGATGCGCGCGTCGGGCCTGTCGACCTTGTTGATGCAGAGGATCACCGGCATCTTCGCCGACAGCGCCTTGCGCAGCACGAACCGGGTCTGCGGCAGCGGGCCCTCGGAGGCGTCGACCAGCAGCACGACACCGTCGACCATCGACAGGCCGCGCTCGACCTCGCCGCCGAAGTCGGCGTGGCCGGGGGTGTCGATGATGTTGATGGTCATGCCGCCGTGGCTGACCGCCGTGTTCTTGGCGAGAATGGTGATGCCCTTCTCGCGCTCGAGGTCGTTGGAGTCCATGACGCGGTCGTCGACGTCCTGGTTGGCGCGGAACGCCCCGGACTGCCAGAGCATGGCGTCGACCAGCGTGGTCTTGCCATGGTCGACGTGCGCGATGATCGCGATGTTCCGCAGGTCGTCGCGGCTGTTCAAAGGCATGATGACGTCTCGCTCTGTGATCGTGGGGGCCGGCCGCGCGAAGTCGCGACGCCTCAAGTCTAGTTGATCCCGCTCATGACAGGAGCGTGACCAGGTACCCGGGGGCGACGGCCTGCCGGAGCCCGCGCTCTGGCGTGCACATGGCGTACGAGCGTGACCCGGACGTACATAGCCGGTTACACATTGCTGAGCATGTCAGCGACTCCTGGGGTCCCTACATTGACGGCATGACCTGGACAGAGCTGGTTATGGGCATGACCTCTGTGCGCGGCGACCAGCCGGCGGTGAGCGACGTGAGAACGGGCGAGGTGCTGTCGTACGCGTCGTTCGCGCGGCGGGTCACGCACGCGGCGGCCGGGTTGCGGCGGTTCGGCCTGCGCTACGGCGACCGCGTGCTCGTCGACCTGCCCCTCGGAGCCGGGCTCACCGTGGCCGTGCACGCGGTGGCCTGGGCGGGCGGCACCGCCGTCCTCGGAGCCACCGGCACCGCCCTCATGATGATCACCCAGGGGCCTCTCACCCGCGAGGCGGTGGACGTCCAGAACGTCTTCACCTTCGAGCCGACGCCGGGCGCGATCCAGTTCGCCGACCTGATAGGCGGGCGCACGGTCGAGTTCGGGCCGCTCGCCGGGCCCGCGCTCAGCCTCGACGGCGACCGGGTGCTCGACCACGACGAACTGGCGAGCGACCTGCGCAGGCTGGCGAGCCGCCTGCTGATCAGCAAGGACGACGTGGTGCTCGCCGCGGTGAGCGAGCCGTTCAAGGGGTTGCGGGTCGCCGATCTGGCGATGATGGCGGGCGCCCAGGTGGTGATCGCGCACGAGCCGACTCTGATCGGCGCCCGGGTGCTGGCCAGCGAGCACGCCGCCACGCTCGTGGTGGCCCCGTACGAACTGGCCAAGAAGCTGCTCGGAGACCCGGTGCTGCGGGTCGTCGACGAGCGGGCGATCGTCAGCTCTCTCGGTCTTTGACTTCCTCCCCCTCCTAACGCTCGGCTCCGCCGGGCCACCCTTGCGGGGCCCGGGTTCGCCCCGGGCGACCGGGCTTCCTCCGGAGGTCATGGTGAGAAACCAGTGACAGAGCGCGCTGAGTACGACACTGTGAGGCCATGGCAGACGGCCTCCGGCACAATCTCCCGGCGGAGCCGAACCGGTTCGTAGGTCGCGAGCGCGACATCGACGACCTGTGCGAACTGCTCGGCGAGACGCGCGTGGTGACCCTGTGCGGTGTCGGCGGCATCGGCAAGACCCGGCTGGCGCAGCAGGTGGCGGTCAGGCTGCTGCCGCGCTACCCCGACGGCGTGTGGCTCGTGGAGCTGGCCAGGATCACCCGCCCCGAGCTGGTCATGCAGGAGATCGCCAGAACGCTCGGCGTGAGCGAGGAGAGCAGCCGCGCGCTGTTCGACACCGTGACGGCCAGGCTGCGCGACTCGCGCAACCTGCTGCTGATCGACAACTGCGAGCACCTGGTCGACAGGTGCGCGGAGGTGGTGGCGGCGCTGGTCGCGGCGTGCGGACGGCTGAACATCCTGGCCACCAGCCGGGAGCCGCTGCGCATCGCGAGCGAGCTGATCTGGCGGGTGCCGCCGCTCGACCTGCCCGGCCTGTCAGAACCGCCGGGCCCGAGCGCGGGCGACGTCGAGTCCGTGCAGCTCTTCCTCGACAGGGCGGCCGCGGCGGGCACCCGGCTGGGGCCCGACAGCCTGCCCGACGTGGTGCGCCTGTGCCGGGCGCTCGACGGGCTGCCGCTGGCGCTGGAACTGGCCGCGGCCCGTACCAGCCTGCTCAGTCCCGGCCAGATCGCCGACCGCATCGACGACCGCTTCTCGCTGCTCACCACGGGCGGCCGCACCGCCCCCGTCAGGCAGCGCACCCTGCTCGCCGCCGTGGAGTGGAGCTTCGACCTGCTGTCGGTCAAGGAGCAGGTGCTGCTGCGCAGGCTGTCGGTCTTCGCCGGGGCCTTCGACCTCGACCTGGCCGAGCAGGTCTGCGCTGAGCGGCCCATCTCCGAGCCGGAGATCGTCGATCTGCTCGGCGGCCTGGTCGACAAGTCGCTCGTGCTGTGCGACGAGGACCGCAGGCGTTACTGGATGCTGGAGACGATCAGGAGCTTCGCGACCGGACGGCTGGCGGAGGCGGCCGAGTGCGAGGTGCTGCGTGACCGCCACCTGGAGGTGCTGTGCGCGCTTCAGGAACGCCACTTCGTCACCGAACTGCTCGACCAGGGGGTCCCGTGGCGGGAACGGCTGGCCGCCCTGACGTCGAGCCGCGGCCACCTCGACGACCTGCGGGCGGCGCTCGACTGGGCGGTCGAGTCCGGCAACGCCGCGCTGGGCCTGCGACTCTGCGCGTCCAGCACGGGGCTGCTGCCCGTCAGCGGCAACCTGACGGAGATCGTCGGCTGGGTGGACCAGCTG
Organism: Nonomuraea sp. NPDC005983; assembly: GCF_040614375.1. Classification (NCBI taxonomy): domain Bacteria; kingdom Bacillati; phylum Actinomycetota; class Actinomycetes; order Streptosporangiales; family Streptosporangiaceae; genus Nonomuraea; species Nonomuraea sp. NPDC005983. The sequence goes on along the minus strand of NZ_JBEXUP010000165.1, from coordinate 835 downwards.
CTGGCGCTGGACCTCGGCCAGGTCACCGACCAGCAGGTGGCCCGCGCCAGGGCGTACCTGGCCTACGGGCTGGAGGCGCGGGACGAGCTGGGCCGAGCCCTGGAGTACGCCAGGCAGAGCGTGGAGGACCTGCGCGGCGACGACGACTTGCCCTACGTGTGCGCCGCCCACAGCCTCGCGGTCATGCTGCTGCTGCGCATGGGCCGGGTCGATGAGGCGTTCCACCACGCGGAGAAGGGCATGGTCCTGGCCGCGGCCAACGGCGACACGTGGAACCAGGCCGCCGGGCTGGCCGGGCTGTCGGCGGTGGCGCTGGTGCGCGGGCGGCTGCGCGATGCCCAGCAGTACGGCGAGGAGGCTCTGGAGCGGGCGCACATGCACGGCCACCGCTGGATCCTGGCGCGGACCGCGATGCAGCTCGGCTCGGTCGCCGAGGTCCGCGGGGATCTGGTCACGGCGATGGCCCAGTACGAGCTGGCCGTCCCCTGGCTGGAAGAGCTGGGCAGCGGGGTCGACCTGGCGCGCTGCCTGGCCAGGACCGGCAGGGTCGCGGCGATGCTGCACGAGTTCGGCCCGGCCAGGGAGCGGCTGGCCGCGAGCCTGGCGCTGAGCAGGGAGACCGGGCAGCGCCAAGGGGTGGCCCGCTGCCTCGTCGGGCTGTCGGTGCTGGCGGAGGCCGAGGGGGACCTGGAGGGCGCGGTGCTGGCGGCCGCCGCCGCGGCGGCGCTGCGCGAGTCGATCGGCCAGCAGTCGGCCACGATCAGGATCGGGGAGCTGCGCGCCCGCGCCCGCGCCAAGCTCGGCGACGGCCGCACCGCCTCCCTCTGGGCGCGAG
>NZ_JBEXUP010000164.1:0-18887 GCF_040614375.1 Nonomuraea sp. NPDC005983 | reverse complement strand
GCGAACCCGCTCCCACAGACACTTACCGCTTAACCTGCAGAAACAGGATCACTCGAAGATCGATTCATACACCACGTCCGTGGACGTGACCTCCCGGCTGGCTTCGAGGACTGTCCTGGCTGCTAGACGCGCTCCCTGAACGGTCTCCTCAGTGACGCACTCAGAGATCTTCGTATGCAACCAGACTCCGGTGAAGTGCCCCTCGTTCATGATCGCTTTGAAGAGGCGTCCCAGCTCCTCCTCCGCAGTCGGCACCGGCTCCGGAGGAGGCTGATTGAGCTGGGCGACGGCCGCCGATAGCTGGTCCAGCCTCTGGTCCATGGCGGCCCTCAGTCCATCCAGCCGTTCAGCCATCTCCGCCGAGAGACGTTCGGCCTGCTTGCGCGCCTCCTCGGCCGTCCGTACCGCTTCCTCAGTTCGCCTTCTTCGCCCCACCCAATAGAAGCTCCTCTTCGGCGGTTCACCTGAACCTTCTGCGTAGGCTTCCATGCATCCCCTCGCCTGGATGTATGCACGATCCGACACCAGGAAGGTATGAACCACGCGATCGATCGACTAGGCATACTTCGGTGACGATAAGGGATCTTCCGCTGGCCCTCCGGTAAACTTCCTGAACCTCACAGCGGGTCGAAGAGAGCCGATGACGGCGCGGCCTGGCGGCTATGAGGCCACGCCGGTGCAGCGCTTCAACCTAGGATCGCGCCGTCCTCGCCGCGCTGTCGTCCAAGAACAATGATCTGGTAGCGCAACGCAAGGATAAGGCGCACAGTTATCTACCGTTGATGGCCACCTCGAGCAGGTCGATCGCCGAGCCGTTCGCGTCCCCGTTGAACGCCAACCTGACGTACTGGGCCCTGGCGCTCAGCGGGTACTGGTTGGCGAACCCGAAATCAGCCGTGCCCGTGGGCCCGTTGATCGTGCCGGCGTCGTTCCACGACACCCCGTCCTCGCTGGTCTGGACCTTGATGGTCTTGGGCGTGTTGAGATACTTCTGATCGAGGGAGTTGAAGGTGACGGCGATGCCGGAGACGTCAGAGCTCGCCCGGAGCTTGAACTGAATCCACGCCGCCTCGCCCGCCGGCACCGACCACTGCGATTGGTCGAAGTGAGTGCCTTCGATCGTCCGGCCGTCAACGAGGTTGGCCACGCCGTCCTGGTGACTCGAGGTGATCTCGGCAGCGCCCGCGAGGTTGCGGTACGGCAGCAGGTCCAGGAAGACCTTGTTGGTCGTCATGGTCTTGCCGTCCAGCGTCACGTCCGCCCACACGGCTGCTCTCGTGGGCTTCTCCACGGCGGGTGTGGTGATCTTGTTGCGCTTGAAAGCGAACGTGTCCACTTCCTGGATGGCGATCGGCTTGTACTTGTCGCCACCGCTCAGATCGACGATGCCGCCGTGCCATCTGATCTGCGCCGCGCCCAGTCCGATCGGTCCGCCCTTGGCCGACCTTCCTTGTATCGCGTAAGGCAGCCCATCGTTCAGCGGAAACGCGCCGTACGCCTCCTCTCCGACGACCACCAGGGATGCCTCGATCATGTCGTCGGCCGCATAGACGACGCGGTCTCTGACTCTGACCTTCAGCGTGCCCTGCTTGGTGACGCCCTCGTGCGTGCCCGTGACCGTGATGGTCGTGGTGCCGTTCGACACCGCGGTCACGACCCCTGGGCCGTGCACCGCCGCCACCGCGGGGTTCGCGCTGCGGAAGGTCACGTCTGAGAGCTTCGCCTTCAGTGCGGGGTAGGTCATGTATCCCTCGGCGCGAACCTTCAGCATCGAGGGGGCGACCTGCTCGGCGGTCGCGACGACGTCGGTCAGCTTGTACGTCCGGACCGGATCATCAGTCACGATCTTGATGATGGTGTCGACAGGATCCTCCCGCACATCGGCCAGGTTGATCGACAGGCTTTCTCCCCGCTGGCTGAACGAGGTGATCGGGACGCCGCTGTTGAGCCAGGTCACCGACGTCACCCGATGGCTGACCGGGCTGATGGTGAGGGACCTGCCGGGGATCACGTCGAAGCCCTTCTTGCCGTCCGGCCCCTTCATGATGTGCAGGTAGATGGTGTTGTCCCGGGCGGTCGCGTAACCCCATTGCGGACCGGTCGTGCCGTTCGGGAAGGCGAACTTCTCGTAGTTACCTCGTCCGTCGTCCTCGTAGCCGTAGCCGGACAGGAAGTACGGCGTCGTCCCGGTCGTGGACTCGTGTCTTTCCGGGCTGCCCTCCGGTGCGAACCAACCGATCAGGTTCTCTCTCACGTCGATGAACTCCTGAGCGGCCTTTGGATACCGGGTGGCGATCTCCTGGGGCGTGTGCCAGTTGGGACCGCGGCTGTCGATGATCGACTGATCGTTGTTGTCCGCGTATCCCCGGCCGGCGTTCATGACCATCTCCTTGGCCACCTGCCGGTAGTCGTCACGCTTGCCGTAGTACGGCGACAGCTCGTCCCTCGTGTGGATCATCTTCCAAGGTTCCATGATCGTCCGCTTGAGGAGGTGGTTGCGCGACGCGTTGGCGAAGATTCCCGACGCCTCGTCGGTCCGCAGGTCGGGGTCACCGTACTCCTCGCCCCAGGCGTTCGAGTTCACGATGATCTCGTTGGAGTAGTTGCGGATGCCGCTGTAGATGACGTCGAAGTTCTCCGACCTGTGCCCCTGGGGCCCGTCGAAGTACAGGTAACTCGGGTCATAGCGGTGGATGAGGTCGGCGATGTCCTGGACGGTCTTGTCGGTGTTCTGGGAGGCGTAGTACAGACCGAACCTGATGCCGTGACGCTTGACCGCCTGCTCGAACCTCTTGAGACCGTCGACGACCTTCCCGTTCTCGTCCTTCGGATAGTAGAGATGCCGGTCACTCTTCGGGTCACAGAACTTCGAGGGCCAGAAGTAGGCCTGCTGGTTCGTCTCGACCGACACCAGCGAGTGTCCTTGGGCCCTGGCTCTCTCCGCCCACCGGTCGACGGAGAAGTTCGGATCAACGAAGTAGCTGTAGACGGCGGTGGCGTGCGTCAGAGCGCCGACCCTGCCCTCTTCGAACCACTTGTTCGGGCGCTCCTTCACCGTGAGCGTGAAGTCCTTGGTGGCGCTGCCGCCCCTGGCGTCGGTCACCTGGACGGTGAGTTGATAGTCACCGGGCCTCGCGTTGACGCTGATGACACCCTTGGTGCTGTTCAGGTCAACCTTCCCGTCGACCAGGCCGTCCGCGATGGTGCCGTCGGCGTTCAACTCCAGGCCGTCGGGCAACTTCCCGCCGACCACCTTCCACGTGTAACCCGGCGCCCCTCCAGCGGCCATGAACTGGAACGCCGAGGCCGAGACACCATAGGCGTTGCCGCTGACGGACTTGTTCCAGACGTAGGGCCATTCCTTGTAGCCGACGGGCAACCCCTGCGACACGATCTTCAGGGTCTCCGACGGGCCCGCGACAGCGTCGACCAGGCCGGCGACGCGGTTGCCCGCCTTATCCGCGACCCGGCCGTAGAAGCCGAGGTAGGCCACGTTCTTGTCCTGAGCCACCGGCACGCCGTTCGCGTTCACGTCCTCGGTGTAGGTGTGCCTGATCTGGATCATCAGCTTGTTCCAGCCCTGGTGCAGCTGGACAGCGCTCTTCGTGAGATCTTTCTGCACCTCCGCGGGCGTGCTCGGACCCGTCATGCACCGGTCGTTGGCGAAGAGCCGGTAGGAACCGCTCGCCCCGACGTTGAAGGAGACCTGCTGCTCGACCGGGCTGTAGACGTACGTGTGCGCGTACACGTACTTGTTCCTGGTGTCCACGCCCCTCTTGACCGTGTAGTACCCGTAGAGATCCTGGTAGTCGTCGTAGTTGCGGTTGTAGACGCGGTCGTCGAAGTAGTCCCACGTCCTGCTCTCGCCGCCGAAGCTCAACGCCTCGCCGGCCTCGGGGGTGATCTTCGTCTTCCCGTCGGCGGGTTCCGCCCTGTTGTAGACCTCGATCTCGGCGATCCCGGTGATCGACGGGTACGGCACGCGGCCCTTGTCGATCTCCACCTTCATCTCGCGCACGTTCTTCAGCCCGGGCCGGGCCGAATAGACGGTGGGATCCGAGGTGCTGTCGACCTGGCCGGACTCCACCTTGCTCCCGTCATCCAGGGTGAAGGTGAGGTGGTACCACCTGTTCACGTGCCGCGAATCACCCCACTGCGCGATACGCACCTCGTTGAGCGCGATGGGCTCACGCCACTTGAGGTTCACCCACGGGCTGGAATCGTTCTCGGTCACCCACTGCTTCCTGGTGTCGCCATCAACCAGATAAGCGACCGGATTCACCGCAAGAGTCGATGACGAAGCCGTTATCTCCGACGCCTTTGGCGCCTCATTCACTGGCTCGCCGGCCTCGCATTCGTAGAGCTTCTCGACCACCGGCGAGTCGAACGGGCCCGACACCAGCCACGAGTTGATGAACGGCGCGTCCCCGGCCACCTGCTGCGCGTACGCCCTCGTGGTGAAGACGCCGAGGAGCAGCGATGCGATCGCCGTCAAAGCACATAAGACTCTTCGCAATGTTCCAGAACCTTTCTGGCCGGTGGCTGTCAGGCCTTGAGGCTTCCGGCCGACAGTCCCGAGCGCCAGTGCCGCTGCAGGACGATGAAGGCGATGACGAGAGGAACGACCGAGATCAGCGAGCCGGTGACCACCAGGTCGTACCAGGGCTGGTCCCGTAGCTGGCTGTTCCAGAAGTAGAGCCCCAGCGTGAGCGGCCAGAGCTTGTCGTCGGCGAGCATCATCAGTGGCAGGAAGAAGTTGTTCCAGATCCCGACGAACTGGAACAGGAAGATGGTGACCAGGGCGGGCGACATCAACCGCAGCGCGACGGTGAAGAAGATGCGCAGGTCACCGGCGCCGTCTATGCGCGCGGCGTCGATCAGTTCGTCGGATATGGAGGACGCCGCGTACACCCGGGCGAGGTAGACCCCGAACGGAGTCACGATGCTCGGGATCAGCACCGACCAGAACGTGTTGACGATGCCCGTGGAGGACGCGAGCAGGTAGAGCGGCAGCGCGAGCAGCGGCGGCGGGATCAGCACCGCGCCGATGATCACCGCGAACAGACCCTCGCGGCCCCGGAACGGGTACTTCGCCAGGGCGTACCCGGCCATCGCGGCGATGAGCGTCGCCATCACCGCACCGCCGCCCGAATACAGCAGGCTGTTGAGGATCCAGCGGGGGAAGGCGCCGTCGCTGTGGGAGAAGACGTTGACCACGTTGTCGGCAAGGTGCAGTTCCGACCCGAACCAGAAGCCGTTGGCGCCGAACAGGTCGCCTTTGGACTTGGTGGCCGAGACAATCAACCACCACACGGGCAGCAGAAAGTATCCGGCGATCGCGAACAACAGCACCAGGCTGCTCAGGCGGGTGACACGCTGCTGGACCATCATGTTCCCCTGCTGCTCAGGCGCAGGAAGCCGTAGGAGAAGACGAACGTCGCCAGTGCCAGGACCACCGCGATCGCGGCAGCGAAGTTGTAGTCGTTGAGCCCGAACGCCGCCTGGTAGGAGAGCATCACCGGGGTGTAGCCGCCGCTGATCACGGAGGCCATCGGCCGCAGCACCATCGGCTCGCCGAACAGTTGCAGCGTGCCGATGATGGAGAACACTCCGGTCAGGGTGAGCGAGGGGCGCAGCAGCGGAATCTTGATGTGCCACGCGATCCTCAAGCCGGAGCAGCCATCTACCTCCGCCGCTTCGAACAGCTCGCGTGGGATGGACCGCAGCGACGTGTGGAGGATCACCATGTTGTATCCCGTCCAGGACCAGGTGACGATGTTGCCGATCGACCACAGGATGGTGTCGGCGGAGAGGAAGTCGACCTTGGCGCCGGCGTTCTCGCCGAACGCGACCAGCGGGCTGATCCCTGGCACGTAGAGGAACGACCACAGGACTGCTGCGATCACTCCGGGAATGGCGAACGGCAGGAAGTAGGCCAGCCGGAAGAACCGCCCGAACCGCGCCACGCGGGAGTCCAGCACGAGGGCCAGCAGCAGCGCCAGCCCGAGCATCACGGGCACCTGGACCAGGCCGAAGGCGAGCACTCGGAGGACGCTGCCGACGAACGCGCTGTCGGCGAACACCCGCGCGTAGTTGGACAGCCCCGCGAATACGGTCTCGGCCGGACCTAACCCGAGCCCGGAGCGCCGCACCCGGAACAGGCTCTGGTAGACGGCGTATCCGATGGGGAGCACGAAGACTGCCCCGAACAGGACGACGAACGGCGCGAGCAGCAGGGCCGCCGCCCGGTGACGGCGGATCATCCTTCGACCTTCAGGCCCTTCGACTTCATCGCCTCCACCGTTCTGCCCTGCAGGACGTCCAGTTGGTCGGGCAGTGTGCCCTTCCCGGAGTACGCGACGTTGACGGAGTCCGTCAGGTCGGCCCCGAACTGCGACTGCGTCGGACCCCACTGCCAGTTCGTGTCGGTGTGCTGGGCCGCCTCGGCGAACACCTCGAAGATGTTTTGGCCACCGAAGTACTCGACGCCTGCGTTCACCTCGGGCAGCGACAGGCCCGCGGCGGCGGCCGGGTAGATGCCCGTCACCTTGATCAGGTTTTTCAAGCTGTCGGGGTTGGTGCTCATCCAGGTGGCGAACTCGACCGCTTCCTTCTTGTGCGCGCAACCCTTCAGCACGGCCGTGCTGGATCCGCCCTCGTTGCCGAATTTCTTCTCGCCCGCGGCCCACTGCGGCATCGGCGCGACGGCGAACTTGCCCTTCGCGGCAGGAGCGTTCTCCGCGATCAGCGGGTGCAGCCAGACCGCGCCGATAGCGGTGGCGACCTTGCCGGACTGCAACGCACTCCACCATGCGGCGCTGTAGCCCTCGTCGGTGACGTTCACCAGCTTCTTGTCGATGAGCCCCTGCCAGTACTCGGCCATCCTCTTGGTCTCGGATGAGTTGACCGTTACCTTCCATGTGTCACCCGCGGTGCCGAACCACTTGGCGCCGCTCTGCCAGGCCAGACCGGCCAGATCGACGGCCCGCAGGTTCAGGATGTACGCCTTCGGGTCGGCCTGGTGCAGCTTCTCGGCGGCCTTGGCGTACTCGTCCCAGGTCTTCGGTACGGCGATGCCGTACTTGTCGAAGACGTCCTTGCGGTAGTACATGGCCGTCGGGCCGGTGTCGACCGGGATGCCGTAGGTCCTGCCGACGATGGAGACCTGGTTCCAGGTCCACGGGATGAACTGCCCCTGGGCGCTTGCGGCCTCGCTGGTGACGTCCTCCAGGGCGTTCTCGAGCAGGAAGGTGGGCATCGACTCGAAGCCGACCTGTGCCAGGCAGGGCGCGTTCCCGGCCCTCACGGCCGTGAACATCTTGTCGTAGCCGCCCTTGCCGCCCGACGGCAGCTTGTTGAAGGTGACCTGGACGTCCTTGTGGCCGGCGTTGAACAGCTCGACAGCTTTGTCGTAGCCGGGCGCCCAGCCCCAGAACTCGAGTTTGACCGGACCGGCGCCACCATCGCTGCTGGGCGAGGGCGAGCCGCACGCCGTCAAGGCCAGAGGTAGCGCCACCACGGCCGCGGCGATCGTTTTCTTGTTCACTGCTGTCGTCTCCTTACCGGAACGCCACCGCCCGGGGGAACGGCGGCGGCGCTCAGACGTCTCGTGTGGTCAGGGGAGGTGGCGCACGCCGAGGGCGTCGTAGACCATCCACGAGCCGCCGGCTGTGGTGATGGTGATCGTGTTTTCGCCCTTTTGAGCTGGCCTTGCTGGTGTGGAAGGTCAGCACTCTTGTCGCGTGGCGACTAGTCCACCGCGGTGAGTACGGCCTGCTGCCCGTCCGCGACCGCGCTCACCAGCGGGAGTGGGAGTGGGAGTGGGTAACCCCGCGACAATGACCCCGCCCGGCTCCTCGGTGTTTGCTCATCTGCACTCCTGGGGGTCGAGACACCGATTACGCCAGCACCCGAGCAGCATGTATAGCATTTATCTGCGACAGAGAATCGTGGCGGCTGTCACCGATCTGGCCCGAATGACCAGGCATTATCTCGCCCGGATGCGGCTTCCCCAGTATGCGACCGGACATCTCATGGGTCAATAGTTCAGAACTATCTGCACAGTGTTCTTATAGATACTAAAAATCGAGGTAGCCGATCCCCGGGCCGGTGGGGGCGCAAAGGAGGCCGTCAGGCCCGACCGCCGGCTCGCGGATCACCGGGTTCGTAGGTGGTGTTGGGGATGGCCATGCACAGGGCCTGCCCGAGATAGAGGGCGTCGGCGAAGTCGAAGCCCGCGGAGCCGTCGTCCATGAGGGGGACCTCGTCACCGACGTGGGCCCGCAGTTTCTGGCAGAGCTCGGCGTCGGCGCGGGAGTTCGTGCCAGAGCGGGTCGCGGCCCAGCAGGTCCTCGCGGATCCTGCGCTTGACCAGGTCGGCCACGATCAGTCCGCGCCGCGTGTGCGCCTCGCCGATCAGGCCCTCGTCGGTGTGAATGCGCAGGACGCCGCCCACCACCGGCCCTTCCGAGCCCGGGAGCCCGGCCCGCCGACGAAGGGCGGCTGGGCGGGCAGCTCGACGAGCTCGATGGTCACATCAGTGATGCGCATGACCTCCTTCGTCTCAGGGGTTCGATCACGACGAGGCGTCATCGCGGGAGAAGACGCGGTGACGGATCTCCTCCTGGAACTGCCGCATCGTCATGTCGATGTGCTGGGTCATGAGTGCCACGGCCTGCTCCTCGTCGCCGGAGGCGACGGCGTGGGCGATCTGCAGATGCTGCTCGGCGGCCGCCACGAGCGATCCGCCCGCGACTCCTGCCAGCCCGATGATGCTGACCTGCCGCTGGAGGCGTTGCACCGATTCGATGGTCGCCGACAGGAACATGTTGGCCGCCGCGGCCGCGACCTCCCTGTGGAACTGCTCGTCGTCCCGGGTGAAGGCCTCGATGTCGTCGCGCGCCGCAGCCTCTGCCGAGAGCTGCGCCGCCTCACGGAGCGCCTTCACCTGCGCGGGGACGGCTCGCTGGGCCGCCAGGCGAGCCGTGGCGGACTCGATGTGCCGCCGGAACTCGAACATCTGGTCGACCTGTCCGAGGTCGGCGGGCAGGAACTGGGCGAACGACTCCCGCCAGGGGGCGTCCTCCGGCTCGGCGACGTAGATCCCCCGCCCCTTCTGCACGCTCAGCCTCTTCAGGGCCGAAAGGATCTTCACCGCCTCCCTCACGACCGTCCTGCTCATCTGAACGGCATCCGCCAGGTCCTTCTCCGTCGGCAGGCGGTCTCCCGGACGGAGCTCCTCCCGGACGATGTACTCGAGGATCCGCTCCGCGGCGATCTCGTAGCCGGGCCGGTAGGCGGCTTCTGAGCTCGGCTCTTGCGGAAGCGCTGATGGTTGGCTCAATCCCTTCCTCGTCTCTCGTGGGATCCGCTCACGGACCCATCCTATCCCAGAATGTTTCACATCTATAGAGCACCAGTATGGCGATGAATCGCATCTATAGGGTTGACGCGACGGATTTGCTATCTCACACTACAGATCACCTCGCGGGCTCACAGGCTCACAGGCTCACAGGCCCGACCTGAGGCCTCGCCTCCTCCTTCAAACACCGATCTTCCTCGAAGTATCAGATCAATCCCTTCGGAAGGAGCCTCAGATGCGTTCGAAGCCGCGGTGGAGGTCGTCAGTCGTGGTGATGGGGCTCCTGCTGAGCGCCGCCGCGTGTGGCGGCGCCGACTCCGGTGGCGGGAAGGTCGAGCTCAGCTACCGGATCTGAACCGAGGGACGCCTCGAGAATTTCGGCGACTCAGACGAGGCGACCATCAAGATCTGGAACCGCCGTTCGGACTACCACGAGGACGCCGACGACTGCCCCGTCGAGATTGCTCCTCCCGGCCCGGCGCTCGTCGCCTACTTCGACAACGGCCAGCACAAACGCACTCCCCAGATCCAGGAGGATCCGTGGACAGGCGCACCTTCATCGCCGCCGGTGCGGTGAGCTCCCTCACTGCGCTGACCATCACCAGTTCCCCCGCCCATGCCGATGCCGGCCCACCAACGATCACTGCCGGTTTCCTGTCGGCGGGTCTCTGGGCTGGTGATGTCCCCAGCGGCCGGGCATCGGTTAGCTCGACAAATGCAAGGAGGTAGCGTGAAGGGATTACGAAAGATCCAGTCCGGCGTCGTCGCAACTGCGATTGTGCTCGCACTTGCGGCGGCCGGCAGCGTTCTCACCGGACCGCAGGCCCGTGCGGCTCAGACGGGAGGGACCGCGCCGTATCTGAATCAGTGGGCGGTGTCCGGTCCGTACACCGATCCGGTGGTCGAGCAGTCTCCTGCTCCCGTCGTTCCCGCCCTGGGCGCGTCCCTGGTTGATCCGGCCGGCAAGGAAACATCCACCTGGCAGTACTTCGACGACCGTATCTTCAACCGGAACTACGACGACTACAACGACCTGATGGGCTATTTTGACGTCAAGCAGGGGCAGCCGACAGCCAACAAGTGGGTGGTGGCCGCAAGCTACGTCTACAGTCCGGTCGCGCAAACTGTTCAGTGGCAGGTGGGCGGATCGGGGCTGTACCGGCTGTTCGCCAACGACGCTCCGGCCGGGCAGCAGGACCGCGTCGCAGCTCGGGTGAGCAAGGATGGTACGAGACATCCGATCCAGCTGAACCAGGGCTGGAACAAGCTTCTCATCGAGATTCAGCACAAGAACACCGGTACCAACAAGAACTTCCTTGGCTTCTATGCGAGGCTCTGCGACGGTGCGGGTAACGTCGTTCCCGGGCTGACGTACTCGGTCACCGGGCCGAACGTGGCCGACAATCAGCTCACCATCGTCACCAAGGGGCTGAGCATCGACCGGCATGCATTCGATGCGCGCAACGCGGATGTCCCGGCGAACGACTACCCGTCCAACACACTGCCGTTCGCCTACGACGAGAACCCGTATGTCGGCATGGTGGCAAAGATCGACGGCAACCGAAACACGTCGAGCATTGCTCCGCAGGCGTCCTCCTTCGCCTTCCAGGCGGCCGGCGGCAGTCCCGGCTACTCCTGGACACTCGCCGACGGTCAGTTGCCCACCGGCCTGACGCTGGCGCCGGACGGCCACATCGACGGCACGGTCTCGGACGGCGCCAACGGCGCATCACAGAAGGACTACACCTTCACCGTGAAGGTGACCGATGCCCGCGGTTCCTCAACAACGAAGCCGTACACCATAACGGTCAAGAAGAACCCGGTCGACTGGTTCATCGAGGGCAAGATGTCGGCCCTGTCGCACACCACCGGCACGATGCCGAACCTGTACGACCCGAACTTCAACTACGACGAGTGGGCACAGACGGCCAAAGAGATGGGCATGACTCTGCTCTCGACCGAGAGCCTGCAGAACACCATCTACTACTGGCCGTCGCCGAACGCCAACCTGACCCCGAACAACGCCAACAAGCAGTACAAGTACAACGCCCTGTTCCAGTCCGCGGACGGCGGCTGGCAGGTCCGGGACCGGGTGCTGCAGGCCAAACAGGCTGCCGAGCGGTACGGGTTGAAGTTCGGCGTCTACCTGTCTTCACTCTACGAAGGATCCGAGATCCTCGAAAGCGATATCCAAGGTCTGGTCGCACGATACAACCCGTGGTACCTCTTCGCCGATGGCGGTCCGGAGAGCTACTCCAATCCCGACGTCGCCTGGAGCTCCGCGCGTAACTACAACGATCGGGTCCTGATCGATGCGAACCCCAACGCGCAGACCGGCGACCAGGACATCACTCTTCACGAGCGTCCGTTCTGGAACAGCGAACCGTACAACGAGGGTGGCTGGCGTGCCGGGATTCTGCCGCAAGCCAGAAAAGTTGCGCATGAGGAATGGAACGACCCGTACACGACGGCACTCGACGTCTGGACGCAGTACGCCAAGGGGAACGAACGTGACAACTGGGCCGAAGCCACGAAGGAACTGATCAACCAGTACGGTCACGGCTATGTCATGAACTACGACTCCTCCATCACCGTGACTCGTGGCATGGACAACCTGAGCAGCAACCTGGACAACACGAACATCTTCTCAATGGTGCCGATCTCCTCGCAGCAGCTGTCGGACATGCGGACTTCGATCGTGAAGTGGATGGACAACGGGCGCGGACCCGATCTTCGCGAGTCGATGTACGGCACTATGCCGTACACCATGGACTACACCCTGAAGCCCGGCTGGTACACCGACCCGCAGAAGGCGATCGCTCATGGGCAGGGGCCGGACTGGGGCTACGCCATGTCCCGCGACCAGTACGTCTACATGCACATGATCAAGAACCAAATCGCGGGCGTGGCGAAGGCGGGATTCGCCGGCCAATCGCTGATGAGCCGCATCGGCCCCTTCGACTATCCGGTAGACCAGGTCCAGTGGCTGAACAAGGGCAACTCTCTGCCCTTCACGACAGAGAATGTGAACGGCAAGTACTACATCTCGATCGACACGTCCGATGTCACGGCAGATCCCATTGACACCATCATCAAGATTCGGACCAAGAGCCCGGTCAGAAAGTACACGATGACGAGTGTCAAGCTCTTCAGCAGCCAGACTGCGGCAAACAGTCTGCAACTGCGGGCCGAGAGCTACATGAACAACTACACCAACGTCCTCGCACCCGCCAAGCTCAAGTTCACGAGTAGCAATGTGCGGGTCGCTACCGTGGGAGCGGCAACGGGCCTGGTCAAGGCCGCCGGCGACGGTGCCGCCACCATCACCGTGACGGCAACCTACGACGATGGTGTGAACCGTCCTCAGGTCATGACCGACACCTACCCGGTCAAGGTGCAGGGCCGCGCCATCTCGGCCGCACTTCCACTTGTTGGCGTGAACATGCTCACCGACGGCGCGCTGTTCTGGGGACAGTTCGCCACTGACAGAGATGTTCCGGTGACGTTCAAGGGCTACACCCGAAAAGGCGGCGAGGTCGACATTCTCGACGCTTCGAGCATCAAGTACCACTATGCGACGGTCGACGGCAGGCGCGACAACTCCGCAGGTAAGATCGTGGTCACCGAGGTGCCGGTCGACCAGTCACCGTTCATTGTCACAGGCAACGCGATGCGGTTCACCGGCAAGGTTTCCGCCGCCACGATGTACAGCTACTGGGCAGACGTGACGGTGGACGGGAAGACCTATACCTCGACTCGGAACTACATCACGCTGCTTCCGGACGCGAACGTGGCGTCCGGAATAACGCCGAAGGTGACAACAGACAACGGGCACGCCAGGCTGTTGTCCGACGGAACGATCAATGACACGACCGGCGGCAATCTCACGAAGTGGTCGGCGCCGGCGGGCGACGAGAATCCGAGCATCACCTACGATCTGGGCAAGATGCAGGACCTCTCGCGGGTCAACATCTTCTTCAACCACCACATGCCGAATGCCGACAACGTCACTTACTACAACGTGCCGAAGAAGGTGAAGATCGAGTACAGCGTCGACGGCTCGCAGTGGACCACCGGCAACGAGACGAATACCGTGTCCGGCGCCGGGCTGCCGACGTCGAGGAACACGCTGGCCGTTCCGCGCAGCGACACGACGTTGTACGCGTGGGAACAGGAAGGCCTGTACTACAACTATCCGGTCGATCCTGGCCGGCCCAGCGTGCACGCACGTTATGTGAGGGTTTCCTTCCCGGGCGGTGGCCAGGACGGCAGTCCGATCGATGTGCTGGAAGTCCGGGTGTTCTCGCTGAGAGATCTGACCGCCCTGGGCAGTCTCGAGCTGCAACCGAAGGCCGGTGCGGACAGCCGGACGGCAACGATCGATGTCAAGGGTTACTCCTTCCTCGGTGCGCCTGTCGACCTGAGGGGTGCGGAGGTCGCGATCACCAGCGACAACCCGTCCGTGGTGGCCGTCGGCGCAGACAAGGTGCTGTCGTCGGGCGGGGCGGGGAGGGCACGGATCAACGTCACTGCGGAGCTGGCCGGCTACCGGGCCGACGACTACTTCTACGTCGACGTTGATACGGACGGACGCATGTCGTTCCCCACGTTTCTGAAGCAGGTGAAGCTTGCGCTGAGCGGCAGCTCCATCAGGGTGAACGAACCGCTCGTCGGCATGATCGAGGGAACTCTGAACACCGGTGAGAAGGCGAACCTGTCGAAGGCAGAGATCGAGTATGTGTTCAGCGACAGCAGACTGGCAGCCGTACCGGGCAGCAACACCATCGTGCTGAAACAACCGATCGCCAGCGGGTTCCAGGCGACCGCAAAGGCGGTCGTGAAGCTGGACGGCGTGGCGGTGGAGTCGAACCTGGAGACGATGACGGCGCAAGGCGATAACATCGCGGGCTCGGCCACGGTCACGGTGTCCTCGGTTCGCGACCGAAACGGTGTCCCCGATGGCAACAACCAGGACGACCGCTATCTGGGAACGAAGGCGACGGACGGCAACAAGGCGACGTCCTGGGCGGCGAAGCAGGCGGACCGCAACCCGTGGATCAAACTTCAGTTCCCGTCCCCGGTGGAGATCGACCGCATCAACCTGGTCGACCGCGGCGCCGCCATCAACCAGATTGTGGAAGGCGTGTTGGAATGGGATGGCGGCAGCAAGAAAGTGACCGGGATCCGGTGGGACGGTCAGCCGGACAACGTCGTGACGTTCGATACTCCGGTCAAGACAGGCTGGGTGAAGTTCACCATCGATCCTGACAACACCTACAACAATCCGAGCGGTGCGGAGTGCGGATTGGCCGAGTTCGGCGTGTTCGAGGTGCAGAATCCGAAGGCCATCGTAGATTTCAGATCGGTTGCCGTCGATACGGCAATCGGCAAGGTTCCAACGCTGCCTGCGCAGACCGAGGCCGTTTACAGTGACGGCACGACCGGATCCGTCGATGTGACCTGGGAACCAGTTACCCCGGACATGGTGGCCAAGAGTGGATGGTTCACCGTCCGTGGTGTCGTAGCGGGAACGTCTGTCAAGGCGACAGCTGTCGTCAACGTCGCGGATCGGTAGTCGCGGGCGATAGTGAACGATGTGCCGTCAACCAGGAACTCACGGTGTCCTGAGCGCGGCCAACTCTCGGACTGGGACGGCACCGGGGATCATCGGCGGGCCATGACCGTCGAACCCTGACCGGTGGAGGAGGCTTGACTCCAGTGGCCCCGAGGCATCGCACGATTCCTCGGGGCCGCTCCGTGACCGAACCGTGGATCATCGAGCTCCGCGCTGATCACGTTCGTGCCGCGTATAGAACCGACATCGCAGAGTGTTCGCATGGATACGCTCCGTGGTCGTAATCTTGGAGTGCACACACGACTCGCTACCCCTCACGGAGAGCGCATGCACACCTCTACCCCTCGGCCAGACCACCACCGAGGCCTCCTCGTTCGCCGCGCCGCAGGAGCCGCCGCGGGTGCCGCGGCGGCTGCGGGGCTACTGCTGGCCGTGACCGCTCCCGCCCACGCCCACGCCGAGACCACGAAGGCTTACACCACCCCGGGCACCTACACCTTCACCGTGCCCACGGGCGTCTCCCGGATCCACGTGGCGTTGACCGGGGGCGGCGGAGGCGGCGGCTTTGCGACGGCCAACCCTGGTAGCTACGGCGATGGTGGCGGCGGTGGCGGCGCCACCGCAAACTGCACGCTGGCGGTGCGCCCCGGCGACCTCCTGACCATCACCGTCGGCACCGGAGGCGACCGAAGCCCCGTCGCCGCCGCACCTGGCAGGAAAACGACCATCAGCTACCCCAACGCCGGCGGCGCGAGCGCCTCGGGCGGCTACGGCGGCCACGGCAGACGCGGCGGTCTGGGAGGTTCCGGCACTGTGTGCGACGGCACCCACGTCACGCTGGCCGTGGGCGAGCCCGGCGCCAACGGTGAAGGTGGGCTGTACGGGGCCGCAGGGGCCGGAGGTGCTCCCGGGGCTGGAGTACACCGCGCCTGCCCCGCCGGGACGGGCACCGGAGGGAAGGGCAGAGACGCCCAATTCGCCCCCAACAGGACCGATCGCTCCCCGGGCAAACCCGGCTGCGCCGTCCTCACCTACTGACACCCCGGACAGCACCGGAACCCGGTCAGCCCCCGCCACCGCGGGGGCTCTTCCATGTCCGGCGACACCCGGGGATCGACCCGGCACCCGCCCCCTCGTCAGGCCGCACCTGCGTGGTGAACCCATCGTCCTCTTCGCGGCCGACGACGGGGTGCTCCGGGCGGGCGATCTCCACGCTTGATCGTCCGCCGGGACGAACCGGCGAGCCGCCTGTGGTGGAAACGGACGAACGTGGTCCGGTTGACCTGGCCTATGCTCCAGCGGACATGGAGTCAGGAGGGATGCCGGTGTCGAGGTTCGATGAGATCAGCACGTGGCTGCGAAACCGGCTGCCGGACCTGCTCGCCGAGAACCGGGTGCCCGGGGCGGCGGTGGCGGTCTGCGCCGGCGACGAGTCGGTCGACGTCGCGGCCGGGGTGCTGAGCACGGCCACTGGCGTCGAGGCCACGACCGGCTCGCTCTTCCAGATCGGCTCGATCACCAAGGTGCTGACCGCGACGCTGGCAATGCAGCTGGTCGATGAGCGCAGGCTCGACCTCGACACGCCGGTGCGGGCCTACCTGCCCGGCTTCGTGATCGCCGACGAGCGCGCGGCTGTGCGGATCACCGTGCGGCAGCTGCTGTGCCACGTCTCGGGCTTCGAGGGCGACATCTTCACCGACACCGGCAAGGGCGACGACTGCCTCGAGAAGTACGTCGACCTCTTGCACGAGGTACCGCAGCTGTTCGAGCCAGGAGAGATGTTCTCCTACAACAACGCCGGCTTCTGCGTATTGGGGCGAATCGTCGAGGTTGTCCGGGGCAGGCCGTTCGACGACTGCATGCGGGCGCACGTGTTCGAGCCCCTGGGCCTTACACACGCTGCGAACGACCCGTACGACGCGATCCTCCACCGCACCGCGGTCGGGCACATCGAGCAGGAGCCCGACGGCCCACTCGAACCCACCCGCGTCTGGGCGCTGGCCCGATCGAACGCGCCGGCCGGCTCGATGCTGGCGATGCGCGCCCGCGACCTGCTGGCCTTCGCCCGCATGCACCTGGCCGGCGGCCGGGGGCCGGACGGCCGCGCCGTGCTCAGCCAGGAGAGCGTCCGCGCCATGCGGCAGCCGCAAGTCACTCAGCCCGACCTCGACCAGGGCACCGGCTGGGGCCTCGGCTGGGAGCTCTTCCACCGCCCCGGCCGGGCGATCTTCGGCCACGACGGCAACACCATCGGCCAGTCAGCGTTCCTACGCGTGGTCCCGGAGCGCGACGTGGCGCTGGTGATCCTCACCAACGGCGGCTCCCCGAAGCCGGTCTTCCGCGAGCTCGCCGGGCGTGTGCTCGGCGAGCTCGCCGGGGTCGAGCCGGGCGAGGCGCCCCGGCCGGACCCGGCCGCGCCCCTGCTGGACGCCGCCCGCTACGCCGGCACCTACCTGTCGAGCACCTCACGGACCACGGTGAGCCAGGACCCCGAAGGGCGGCTGTGGCTGGACCGCGTCCCCCTCGGCGTCACCGCCGACCTGGACGAGGCGCCCTACCGCACTGAGCTGGTCGCCTGGCGCGGCGACTCGGTGCTCCCGGCCGAATCCGAACGGGGCGTCCGCGCGCCGCTCGCCTTCCTCGGAGACGACGGGCAAGGGCGCGCCCTCTACCTGCACACCGGCCGGGCCGACCGGCGCGTGCCGTCCTGAACGCCTAGATCTTCGTACCGCCTATGACCATTGGCGCCCAGCCGTATGTCCTGGAGTCAGTCGTCTAGCCGTTCACGGTTCCCGGACATCAGTTCGTCCCGGTGGACGAACGCGGACTTCAAGGTTCGATCGAAGCGACGAACACCACCAGGGCATCGCGCCCCACTATCGTCGAATGCATTGGGAGAGCACGGCCTTGAGCACGGCCGATGGTTCCAGGAACGCGGATGGCGGCCGCGTGCTGACGATCCGTGACCTGTCGGTCGAGATCCGGCGGGGCGATCGGGTCGTCCGCCCCGTCTCCGGCGTCAGCCTGGCGCTCGACCGGGGCGAGACGCTGGGGATCGTCGGCGAGACCGGGTCCGGCAAGTCGATGACCGGTCTGGCGATCATGGGCATGCTGCCGGCCGGCGGCCGGGTCACCGCAGGTTCGATCAACTTGGACGGCAGGGAGCTCGTCGGGCTGCCCGCCGCGCAGTACCGCGCGATCCGGGGCAACGACGTGGCGATGGTCTTCCAGGACTCGATGACCGCGCTGAACCCGACCAAGCGCATCGGCGAGCAGGTCGCCGAGCCGGTTCGGCTGCACCGCGGCGCCTCGAAGCGGGAGGCGCGCGCCCGCGCCGAGGAGATGCTGGCCCTCGTGGGGTTGCCGCGGCCGGCCGAGCGGCTGGACGACTTCCCGCACCAGCTCTCCGGCGGCATGCGGCAGCGCGTGATGATAGCGATGGCGCTGGTCTGCGAGCCTCGGCTCGTCATCGCCGACGAGCCGACCACCGCGCTCGACGTCACCATCCAGGCGGAGATCCTCGACCTCCTCGACGACCTCAGGTCCCGGCTGGGCATGTCGATGATCCTGGTAACCCACGACATGGGGGTGATCGCCCGGCACGCCGACCGCGTCGGGGTGATGTACGCCGGACGTGTGGCCGAGACAGGGCCGACGCCCGTGTTGTTCGGCCGGACGCGGCACCGCTACACCCAGGCGCTGCTCTCCTCGATCCCGTCGCTCACGCAGGACCGGTGCGAGGAGCTCTTCAGCATCCCCGGGGCGCCGCCGGACCTGACCGTGGTCCAGACGGGCTGCCCGTTCGCGCCGCGCTGCGCCGCCGTGACCGACCGGTGCCGCGAGGAGCCCCCGCCGCCCGCGGCCGAGGCCGATGACCATGTTTACGCCTGCTGGCACCCCGCCGACGGCCCGGCCGTCAGGGGCCGCGCGCGACTGGTCGTCCCGGCGCCG
>NZ_JBEXUP010000163.1:0-18946 GCF_040614375.1 Nonomuraea sp. NPDC005983 | reverse complement strand
GGCTTCGCGGGTGCTGTCGGGCGGGGAGAAGACGCGGCTCGCGCTGGCGGGGCTCGTCCACTCAGGGGCGAACGTGCTCCTGCTGGACGAGCCCACCAACAACCTCGACCCGGCCTCGCGCGACGAGGTCCTCCACGCGCTCGGCGCCTATCCGGGGGCGGTCGTGATGGTCACGCACGACGAGGGGGCCATCGAGGCGTTGCGCCCGGACCGCGTCCTCGTCCTGCCGGACGGTACCGAGGACCTGTGGAGCCCCGCCTACCTGGACCTGGTGTCGCTCGCCTGACCCCGGCCGCCGCAGCGCGGCCGGTTGGCGGGTGGGGTCAGTTCGGTGCGGGGATGACGGCCAGTTCGGCGGCGTAGGAGTCCGGGGGTGAGGCCAGGGCCCAGACGATCATCGATGCGAGCGTCTCCGGCTGGATGCACGTGGACGGGTCGTAGGGTCTGCCGAACGCCTGCCTGATGTCGCGGAGGTGCTCCGTGGCCGTCGCCGCCGGGTAGACGGTGGTGACCCGGACCCCGTTCCCGGCCTCTTCCTCGCGCAGCGAATCGGCGAGTTCCCGCAGCGCGGCCTTGCTGCCGACGAACGCCGACCAGCGGGGAACCCCCGTCATCCCCGGCGAGGCGTTGACGAGGATCACGTGCCCGCGCGAGCGGCGCAGCGCCGGCAGGGTCAGCCGTGTCACCTCGGCCGCCGAGACCACGTTCACGGCCAGCGTCTCCTGCCAGGTCTCCGTCCTGGTGTCGCCGACGGCGGCGACGTGCGCGACCCCGGCGCAGTGGACCAGGCCGTCCAGCGTGTCGATGCCGTCCAGGGCGGCCGCGAGCGTGTCCGGCCGGGCGAGATCCGCTTCCACCGTCCGTGTCGCGGTCGCGGCGAGCGCGCGTAACCGGCCGGCGTCCTTGCCCACCGCGATCACCCGGTGGTCGGCGGAGGCCAGCGCCGCGACCACCGCCGTCCCGATCCCTCCGGTCGCGCCCGTGACCAGCACGTCACCCATGACCGTCACCCATGCCCTTCACCGACCGTGCTACGGTACCGGATCCTTGATCATCTACGGGGTCCGGCCGGTTCCGGGCGTCTGTGATTCGTCCAGGTGCCGGTCGGCTGGGCGGGTGAGCAGTTCGGTGGCCGTGACGGCTCGCAGGCCGCGGCGGTGCAGGCCGTCCAGGATGCGGGGGATCGCGGCCACCGTCTGCGCATGGCCGAGGTGCATGCTGACGATGCTGCCGGGCCGCACCGCGCGCAGGACGTTGCCCGTGATCGCCCGCTCCCCCGGGTCCAGGTAGTCGCGCGAGTCGACGTCGTAGGACAGGCAGGTGGGGTAGCCGGCGCGCCGTGCCAGCGTCCGGATCAGCGGGGTGGCGTGCCAGGCGGCGGACTGGCGGAACCACGAGCCGGTCGAGCCGGTCAGGTCGTGCAGACGGGCGGCGCATTCTTCGATCTCCTCGCGGGCCCGGTCCGCCGTGAGATGGGATATGTCCAGGTGGTGCATGGTGTGGTTGCCCAGGTCATGGCCGGCGCCGGTGATCCGGTCGGCGATCGCCCGGTCCAGCCAGGTGCCGACGGCCAGCACGGTGGCGTGGGCGTGCTCCCGCTCCATCGCCGCCAGCGCCCGTTCGGCGAGCGCAGGCTCTCCCGAGCCGTGGAAGGTGAGCGCGACCAGCGGGCGGTCGCGGGGGCCGTGCGGCACCTCGCCGGGCAGTCGCGGCAGGGGCGTGGCCGAGCGCGCCGTCCCTGAGGCCACCGGCGTCCCCGACGGGTTCACGCGACCCGAGGCGTCCGGCTTTTCGGGGATGGACGGTGTGCAGGCCGCGAGCGTCAGTCCCCCGCCGATGGCCAGGAAGCCACGGCGGCCGATCACTGGAACACCCGAGCAACGAGCGTCCCGGCTGCGGGAACACGCACAGGCACCACCCAGGGAAGTCGCATGCGGCCCAGCCTAGGAAGGCGTCCGGCAGTGCCCGATCAGGCCAGGGTCAACGTCGCGTCGGCGCACTCCCAAGGGACGGCAGGACGTCCACGCGAACGAACAGCTATTGCGAGCGCCGTGCCGGCCATCAGCCACGACAGCGAACTCCCCGACCGCTGGGCAGGAGGGAACGTGCGCGCCTGGCCTTGACGGAGGGGAGACTGTTCGGGTGAGCACCGTCAGCCATCCGCTCTTCGCCCGTTTCTACGCCCGGATGAGCAGGGCCATGGAGACCGCCGGCGCGGCCGAGCTCCGCCGGGCCCTGCTGGCCGACCTGTCGGGCGAGGTGATCGAGGTGGGCGCCGGCAACGGCCTCAACTTCGCCCACTATCCGGCGACGGTCAGCAGAGTGATCGCCGTCGAGCCGGAGCCGCACCTGCTGGCGATCGCGCGCACGGCCGCCGCGAGCGCGCCGGTGCCGGTGGAGGTCGTCGCCGGGGTCGCGGACCGGCTGCCCGCCGGCGACGCCACCCTCGACGCGGCGGTGACCTCGCTGGTGCTGTGCTCCGTCCCGGATCAGGGGGCCGCGTTGCGGGAGATCCGGCGCGTGCTCAGGCCGGGCGGGCAGCTCCGCTTCCTCGAGCACGTCCGGGCCGACACCCCGGGGCTGCAGCGCGTCCAGCGGGTGCTCGACGCCACCGTGGGCCCGCGCCTGCTGGGCGGCTGCCACTGCAACAGGGACACCGCCGCGGCGATCGAGGGCGCGGGCTTCGCCATCGACCGGCTCGACCGCTTCCTGTTCCCCGCGTCCAGGACCCCGTACTCGTTCTTCCTGCGCGGCACCGCCCGCCCCGGCCTGCCGGGCGGGTCCTGACCGTCAGCCGCCGGCGCGGTGCTGACCTGAAAGCGCTCACCCGAAAGCGCTCACCTGAGCGTCCGCCCCGCGCCGCCCGGCTCCGGGCCGAGGTCGTCTAGCGGCGGCCGTCCTGGTCGAGGGAGGGCCTCGGCAGAGCCGGATAGGCGTGGGACGGCACCGGCAGGTCGGCGGCGCGGCGCGGCGACAGGCCCAGGGCGATCGAGAGCTGGCGTGCCGTCTCGGCGACGACGCCGCCCATCTCGTGCAGCCGGCTCTCCACGGGCGCCCGGGCGACCGTGACGCTTACCGCCCCGGCGATCAGGCCGCGGTGGTCGCGCACCGGGGCGGTGACCCCGGCCGCGCTGTCGTCCAGCTCGACCTCCGCCACCACGTACCCGTGGGAGCGCACATGGGCGAGGTCGGCGATCCACCGCGTCTCGTCGGTGACGGCGGAGTTCACGCCCTTGGCCAGGCTCGCCCGCACCAGCTCGCGGACCTGCTCCTCGTCCCAGTCGGACAGCAGCGCCCGGCCCGCCGCCGCCATGATCACCGGCACCGAGATGCCTTCCCAGACCCGGTGGTAGGCCCGCGACGACGGCATCGACACCAGCGTGAGCACCATGTCGCCGCGCAGCACGCACAGGTGGGTGTCCTCGTCCAGGACGGCGGTCAGGCGCCGCAGGAACGGCGCTGCCACCTGGACGAGCCGCGACTGCTGGGTGCGCGCGGCGAGCGCGAACAGCCGCCAGCCGAGGCGGTAGCGCCGGGTCAGCGGGTCCCGCTCCACCATGCCCTCGCCCTCGAGGGCGCGCAGCGCCCTGGAGACCTGACTCTTCTCCCTGCCCAGCCGCTGGGCGATCCAGTTGACCCCGAATCCGTCGATGTCCCGTTCGTCGCCGTGACCTGCGAGTACCTCGAGGATCTCCATGTCACGCCGCAGCCCAGCCGAGGACACCGGCAGGTTTTCGCTCATCCTCACCCGTTCATGACCAAATTGTTGCGCTGGCCGCAACTGATTTTGCACTGGCCGCAACTACCCATACGTTTACAAAACCATGCAAGCCTAAGCGAAGGTGGTTCTTTCATGAACTTCAGCGAGTACGTGGTGTCTCGCTGGGACACTCTCTCGCTGGCCGCCGGCGAGCACGCGCTGGTCGTGGGCGTCGCGATCGGCGTCGCCACCGCGATCGGCGTCGGCATCGGCCTCCTCACTCACGACTCCCCCAAGGCGCGCGGAAGCTCGCTGGCGATCTCCGCCGCGATCCTCACGGTCCCGTCCCTCGCCCTGCTCACCCTGCTCATCCCGATCACCGGTCTGGGCTGGGGATCGACCCTGGTCGCGCTGACCGCGTACGCGTTCCTGCCGATCATCCGCAACACCGTGGCCGGGCTGCGCGGCGTGGACACCGCCATGATCGAGGCGGGACGGGGGATGGGCATGAGCCCCGCCCGCGTGCTGCTGAAGGTGCGACTCCCCCTGGCCTGGCCGCTGATCCTGACCGGCGTGCGCGTCGCGACGCAGATGCTCATCGGCATCGCGGCCATCGCCGCCTACGTGGACGGCCCCGGCCTCGGCAAGCAGATCTTCGAAGGGCTCTCCCGGCTGGGCTCGGTGAACTCGCTCAACGCGACCCTGGCGGGCACCCTCGGCATCGTGGTGATCGCGGTGCTGTTCGACCTGTTCTTCCTTGCCGTACGGCAACTGACCACCCCGAGGGGGCTTCGTGTTCGATCGTGAGGGCGCAGGAGTGCGCATCGAGCTGCGCGCGTTGACCAAGCAGTACCCGGGACAGCCGTCGCCGGCGGTCGACAACGTCAACCTCGACATCCCGGCCGGTGAGCTGGTGGTCTTCGTCGGCCCGTCCGGCTGTGGCAAGACGACGACGATGAAGATGATCAACCGGCTGGTGGAGCCGACGTCAGGCGAGATCCTCTTTGACGGCCAGGACATCCTCGGCCTGCACCCCGACGAGCTGCGCAGGCACATCGGCTACGCGATCCAGCAGGTGGGCCTGTTCCCGCACCTGACCGTCGCGCAGAACATCGGCCTGGTGCCCAAGCTGCTCGGCTGGCCGGCCGCCCGCATCGCCGACCGGGTGGAGGAGCTGCTGTCGCTGGTGAGCCTGGCGCCGTCGCAGTTCCACGACCGCTACCCGCGCCAGCTGTCCGGAGGGCAGCAGCAGCGCGTGGGGGTCGCCAGGGCGCTGGCCGCCGACCCGCCCGTGATGCTGATGGACGAGCCCTTCGGCGCCACCGACCCCATCACCCGGGAGCATCTGCAGAACGAGTTCGTCAAGCTGCAGAAGCAGCTGCGCAAGACGATCATCTTCGTCACCCACGACTTCGAAGAGGCGATCAAGCTCGGCGACCGCATCGCCGTGCTGAAGGAGCGGTCGCACATCGCGCAGTACGACACGCCCGCGAACATCCTGGCCCGTCCCGCTGACGACTACGTGGCCGGCTTCGTCGGCCAGGACGCCACGCTGAAACGGCTCGCGCTGCTACGCGTGGACGACGTGCCGCATGTGGACACGGCGCACGACGCGACGCTGCCGCAGGTCGTGGCCGGCACCAGCCTCCGCGAGGCGCTGGACGTCATGATCGCCCACGGCACCGACCGCTGCAGCTCCCCCTTCGGCGTGCTCAGCTACAGCGCGCTATGCCAAGCCGTCGATGCCGGGCAGCGGCAGAAAGCAGTGGCCAGTGACCGCTGAGACACTCGTCCAGAGTCGAACACACACCTTCGGACGCGCCTCCGGGCTGCGTCAGCTCGCCACCCCCGCCGCCATCGCCGTCGTGCTGGCCGCCCTCTACACCTGGGTCGGCACGCTCGAGCTCGACTCGATCGAGCAGCGCAGCCTCAACCAGGAGGTGATCCTGACCAAGGCCGTCGAGCACCTCGAGATGACCCTCGTGGCGACGGCGCTCGTGGTGGTCATCTCGATCCCGCTGGGCATCGTCGCCTCCCGCGCCAAGAACCGGCTGATCACCCCCGTCATCCTCGCCGTGGCCAACGTGGGCCAGGCGATCCCCTGCATCGGGCTGCTCGTGCTGTGCACCTTCCTGCTGGGCGTGGGCTTTCAGACCGCCCTGGTCGGCCTGGTCGCCTACGCCGTCCTGCCCGTCCTGCGCAACACGATGGTCGGCGTGCAGCAGGTCGACCCCGCGCTCGTCGAGGCCGCCCGCGGCATGGGCATGACCAGGAGGCAGGTCCTTTTCCGGGTGGAGCTCAAGCTGGCCACCCCTGCGATCCTCGCCGGGCTGCGCACCGCGCTCATCCTCACGGTCGGAGTCGCCACGCTGGGCGCGTTCGTCGCCGCCGGCGGCTTCGGCGAGCTGATCATCAACGGGCTGAAGCTGAACCGCATGCCGGTGACCATCGTCGGCGCCGTGCTGACCGCGTCCATCGCCTTCCTCATCGACTGGCTGGGCGGGCTCGTGGAGAACCTGCTGAAGCCCCGCGGCATGTGACCGCGCTTCCGCCGCCCCCGACCGACCTTCCGCATCGCGTTTCCGATATCGAAGAGGTGTCTTTCCCCATGGGTACCCGTTTCCCCCGGACCCGCCGCCACCCGTTCCGCCGCCCGTTCACCCTGCTCGCGGCGGCGGCCCTGACCGTGACCGCCGCGAGCGGCTGCGGCGCCGGTGGCTCCGTCGAAGCCTCCAGCGCCGGCAACGAGCTGCAGGGGGCCAAGTTCGTCGTCGGCTCCAAGGACTTCACCGAGAACATCGTCCTCGGCCAGATCGCCGTGCAACTGCTGAAGGCGCACGGCGCCGACGTCGTCGACAAGACCAACCTCGGCGGCACCGTCGCCAACCGCAAGGCGCTGGAGTCCGGAGCGATCGACCTGTACTGGGACTATTCGGGCTCCGGCTGGATCGAGCATCTGAAGAACGCCGACCCGATCCCCGACTCCGCCAAGCAGTTCAAGGCGACGGCGGAGGCCGACCTGCAGAAGAACAAGATCCACTGGATCGGGCCGACCCCGCTGAACAACACCTACGCCCTCGCCATCCGCTCGGAGAAGGGCCAGGAGCTGGGCGTCAAGACCCTCTCGGACGTGGCCGAACTGCTCAAGACCAAGCCGCAGGAGGTCACGCTGTGCGTCGAGAGCGAGTTCTCGACCCGCAACGACGGCCTGCCCGGGCTGGTCAAGAAGTACGACATGACCATCCCCGCGAACCAGATCAAGCAGCTCGACACCGGGGTCGTCTACACCGAGACCGACAAGGGCCAGACCTGCAACTTCGGCGAGGTGTACACCACGGACGGCCGCATCAACTCGCTCGGCCTGACGGTGCTGCAGGACGACAAGCAGTTCTTCCCGATCTACAACGCCGCCGTGACGGTGCGGCAGGACACCTTCCAGAAGACCCCGGCGCTGGAGAAGGTGCTCAAGCCCGTGATCGACAAGCTCGACGACAAGACGATGCAGCAGCTCAACTCGCAGGTGGACGTGGAGGGGCAGGAGCCTGACAAGGTCGCCACCGACTGGCTCGACAAGTCGGGCTTCCTCGGTGGCGCCAAGTCCTAGCGGGCCGGCCTCGCCCGGCTACGGTCCGACTGTGATCTTGTCGACGTTCGGCCCGCCCTGCGAGCCGGTGCCCGTGGCCCGGATGGTGTTCGTCCCGGCCGCCAGGGAGACCGTCACCGACTTGGTGGCCCAGGTGTCCCAGGTGGCGGTCGGGGTGAAGACCACCCCGGCCGCCGCGACCGTGCCGTTCACCGAGATGTCCATCGGCCGGTTCGCCGTCGTGCCGTTGGCGTAGCGGATCACCACCGTCGCCGAGCCCGCCGACGCCGCGCCGACCGTCCACTCGATGTAACCACCCGGCGTGTTGACGTAGTCGACGAACCCCGTTCCGGTGTAGCCGGTGTGGTTGGTGAACACGCCCGCCTGCGACAGCACCGCGTCCTCGGCCTGGTAGTCGGTGGACGTGCCGGGCTGGGCCGCCACGGTGAGCGAGTAGGCGGCCGTGCGCGACACGGACGTCCCGGCGCCCTTGATCGTCACCGGGTAGGTGCCGGCGGGTGTGGCCGCGGACGTCGCGAACGTCACCGTCGCGCTCTCCCCCGCCTGCACCGACGCCGGGGAGAACGAGGCCGTCGCGCCGGACGGCAGCCCGATCGCCGACAGCGTCACCTGCTGCGCGGCTCCGGCGGTGACGGCGGTGCCGACCGTCGCCGTCGCGGACCCGCCGGCCGTGACCGAGCCCGAGGCCGGCGTGACCCCGACGGAGAAGTCGTCGGTGACCGCCGGGGTGAACACCCACTGGCCGGCAGTCCCCGAGCAACTGCCTGCGACCAGGTTGGCGCCGGACTGCCTGAAGCACTTCTGGCCGGTCTGGATGTCGGAGACGGTGCCGTTCGGGTTGATCGACCACTGCTGCGAGGGGCCGCCCGTGCAGGTGGCGAGCACGATGGAGCTGCCCGACATCGCCGCGCACAGGTCGTTGATCTGCAGGAACGCGCCGTGGAAGGTGAAGCGCTGGTTCGCCGCGCCGGTGCACGCGGCGACCTTCAGCGCGGTGCCGGGCGTGGAGCTGTTGCCGGGGTCGTCGATGCACTGGCCGGACGAGCCGTTCTGGTACTGCCCGACCGTCGTGTTGGGCCGCGCGCCGCCGTAGCACGCGCCGGTGCTCGTGTTGAAGATCGGGGTCGAGTCGTACGCCTCGGACGATCCCGGGTTGACGATGACGGGTTCCAGCGTCGGCGTGCTGTCGGCGTTGTAGTGGGTCAGGGCGTCCTCGCAGTCGATGGCGTTCATGGCGTTGCCGCCCTTGCCGCCGAGCCACAGGTCGAAGTGCCACAGGCCGGGCCCGCCGTTGGGGCCCTGGCCGCTCCAGTCCTCGCCGCACTCCTGGCAGGAGTCCTCCATGATGAAGTACTTCTTCACCCTGGGGACGTAGATCCTGGTACCTGGCGACGCCTCCGCCGAGGAGGTGGCGAAGGTGATCGGGTCGGCGTAGGTACCCTTGCCGCCGGCCGTGCTGTGGATGCGCGGGTAGGCGATGTCGCCGCCGGGCGGGGTGTTGTCGTACCAGCCGTAGAACGTCAGGAAGGTCTGCCGGGTGGTTGCGGCCTGTGCCGTCGCGCCGCCCACCAGGCCCATGGCCACGAGGAGGAGCGCGAGAACGGCTGCTTTCAGGATGAGGGCGGGCGGGCGCCGACTCATGGTGGTCCTCCACGGTCAGGGGGATGCAGCGACCTGAACGAAGGATCAAGCGCCCGCTCGGCGGCGTCAAGAGAGTTCGATAGGAAACTTACCTAACAAATAGGTCGCGCGCCGGACGAACCTCCATTGGGCGGCGGCCGGAGCCGGCAGGGGCGGTTCGCATGATCACCCCATAGCCGACGATCTTCAATAAAGACCCATAAAGCGCCATATCCGGCATTAATTCAGCCCTTTTTATGGCTTGCCGTTAAATGGTGTCTAGCCGGATGATCGCGTTCTTTGGTAGATATTTCGGGCTGCCCGCTCTGCAGGGCTTTCCGGAACCGGCCATCCATTAAGGGCGATAGTGAGCGAACCGATTTCGATGTCTCCTCAGCGGACGCACGCGATTCGGCGGACAGGTCTCTCTCGACGGGGGAGCACGGTTGCTGGCCGATGACTTCTTCCTCGTCGCCTGGGACACAACGGGGACGGGCAAGCCCCGCCTGCACCTGCAGGGCATCGCGTTGGGGCTGGCAGGCGCCCTGCTCGGGGAGTTGGTCGTGGCGGAGAGGATCACCGTCCGCGGCGTCCACCTCCGGCTCGCCGACTCGCGCCGGCTCAGGGAGGCCGTGGCCGACAGCGTTCTCGCCGACCTCGGAAACTCCCCTCAGCACACCGACGTTCGGACTTGGCTCGCTTATCTAGCACAGCGTGCCATAACCAACGTGACCGGACGTTTGATACGCGCCGGACTCCTGGAACGCCTGGCTCCGAAACTACTCAAACGCAGACAGGGCCGGTATTTCTCCACCGATTTCGGTCAGGCAATCTGGCCGTCGGCGAGGTTGCGCCTGGCACTGGCCAAAGGGCAGCCGCTGACCCCGCACGACATGACCCTGGCCGCGCTCGTCGACGCCTGCGGCATGACGGACCTCCTCATGGAGGACCCCGCCGACAGGCCCGCCGCCCGCCGCTACCTGACCACCGTGCTGGCCGCGATGCCGCAGCCGCTGGGCGACCTGACCCGCCAGGTCAGTGCGGCCGTCGGCGACTCCGTCCTCACCTACCGCACCTGAGTCCCAGAAAGGAACCCGATGCGTTCCGTACACACTGGCGACCGGCTGGACCCGATCGCCGGAGCCCTGGCCGCCGACCGGCTCGGCGCCCCCTCGGTCGTCTACTTCGTGCTGTCGGCCGCCGCGCCGCTCACGGTCGTCGCCGGGGTGGTCACCACCGGATACGCCGTCACCGCGATCACCGGGCTGCCGGTCGCCTTCCTGGCCGTGGGAGCCGTCCTGGCGTTGTTCGCGGTCGGTTACGTGGCGATGGCCAGGCACATGGCCAATGCGGGCGCCTTCTACACCTACATCAGCCGGGGCCTGGGACGCCCTGTGGGCATCGCCGCCGCCTGGGTCGCGCTCATCGCGTACAACGCGCTGCAGGTTGGCCTGTACGGCGCGTTCGGGGCGGCCGCCGCCCCGCTGATCGACCAGTGGACCGGCGTCGCCCCTCCCTGGTGGCTGCTCTCGCTGATCGCCTGGGCCCTGGTGGCGACGCTGGGCATGATGCGGGTGGACGTCAACGGCCGCCTGCTCGCCATCCTGCTCACCGCCGAGGTGGCGGTGATCCTCATCTTCGACCTCGCCGACCTGGCCAACCCGGCCGCGTCCGGCCTGACAGCGGAGACGCTCTCGCCCAGCGCGCTGTTCGTCCCGGGCGTCGGCGCGCTCCTGATCATCGCCACGCTGGGATTCGTGGGCTTCGAGTCGTCGGTGGTGTTCTCCGAGGAGAGCCGCGACCCGCGCCGCACCGTGCCGCTGGCGACGTACGCGTCCGTGGCCATCATCGCCGGCCTGTACGCCCTGTCGGCGTGGGCGATGACCGTCGCCACCGGGCCGGCGAACATCGTGGCGACCGCGCGCCGCGACGGCGCGGAGACGATCTTCGTCATCGCGGCGGCGCATCTGGGGGACGCGGTGGTCGACCTCGCCAGGGTGCTGTTCGTCACGAGCCTGTTCGCCGCGATGATCTCCTTCCACAACACCACCGCCCGCTACTTCTTCGCCCTCGGCCGCGAGCGGGTGCTGCCCGCGGTCTTCGGACGCACCCGCGCCAGCACCGGGGCGCCCAAGGCCGGCTCGATCGCGCAGAGCACGCTCGGCCTGATCGTGATCGTCGCCTTCGCCGTCCTGGGCCTGGACCCACTGGTGCAGCTGTTCTACTACGGCGGCACCTTCGGCGGCTTCGGCGTGCTCCTGCTGGTCTGCACGACGTCCGTCGCGATCGTCGTCTTCTTCGCCCGCCGGCCGAGCGGCGAGAGCGCCCTGCGCCGGATCGGCGCCCCGGTCCCGGCCGCCGCCGCCCTGACCGTCATGGTGTGGCTGGCGCTGAACAACTTCTCGACGCTGCTCGGCGTCGCGCCCGGCGATCCGCTCGCGTGGGTCCTGCCCGCCGTCTACGGCGCAGCGGCGGCCCTGGGGCTGGTGTGGGCGTTCGTCCTGCGTTCCGGCCAGCCCGCCGTGTACTCCCTGGTCGGGATGGGCGCCAAGGCGGCGACAGCGCACGACCCCACCCACTGAGTCGGCCCACTGAGACAGTCTGATGAGACAGGAGGCTCCAGCTATGCCGCCAGCCATCCGTCGCGCGGGCGCCGGTGACGCCCACCAGGTTTCGGCGCTGATCGCGACGGCGTTCGCGTCCTTGGACGCGGTGGCCTACGTCGTGCCCGATCCGGCCGTCCGCCACGAGATCATGACGGCCGACTTCCGGATCCTCGTGGACCACGCGGTCGAGCACGGCCAGATAGACGTCATCGACGAGGACGCGGTCGCGGTCTGGTTCCCCCGGACGGCCCCCCTGCCGGAGCCGCCGGACTACGACCGCCGCCTAGCCGCGGCCACCGGCGAGTGGGTCGACCGCTTCCGCGTCCTGGACACCCTGTTCGACCAGCACCATCCGAGCGAACCACACCATCACCTAGCATTCCTGGCGGTCCACCCGTCCCGCCAGGGCGGCGGCCTGGGCACCGCCCTGCTCCGCCATCACCACGCCAGGCTGGACGGTCTGCCCGCCTACCTGGAGGCCAGCAGCCCCCGCAGCCGCGAGCTGTACCTCCGGCACGGCTACCGGGCCCGCACCCCCTTCGCCCTCCCGAACGGCGCCCGGTTCTGGCCGATGTGGCGCCCCGCGACCACCTCACACGCCGGCCCGTGACACGGCCGGCCACGGTATCGCCGCGCTGGCAGGGTGACCTCATGGGCGACGCCCACCATGGCAGACC
Organism: Nonomuraea sp. NPDC005983; assembly: GCF_040614375.1. Taxonomy (NCBI): domain Bacteria; kingdom Bacillati; phylum Actinomycetota; class Actinomycetes; order Streptosporangiales; family Streptosporangiaceae; genus Nonomuraea; species Nonomuraea sp. NPDC005983. The sequence goes on along the minus strand of NZ_JBEXUP010000163.1, from coordinate 6,739 downwards.
GTCATCTCCAGCAGCCAGGAGGTGGATCGCGTAGGACCGGCCGCGCCGAGGCGGAGCCCCGCGGCGGCCGCGAGCCTGTCGAATGTTTGGGAGGCTGCTGCCATGCGCGCCGACCGACTCGTGGCCGCCCTGCTGCTGATGCAGGCGCGGCGCCGGGTGACCGCGTCCGAGCTGGCCGGCGAGCTGGAGGTGTCGGTGGCCACGGCCCGCCGCGACCTTGAGGCGCTGTCCGCCGCCGGCATCCCCGTGTACCCGCAGCCGGGGCACGGCGGCGGGTGGTCGCTGCTCGGCGGCGCCAGGACGGACCTCAGCGGGCTCACCGCCGCCGAGGCGCAGGCGCTGTTCCTGCTGGCGGGCCCGGCCGCGTCCACGGCTCCCGAGGTCAGGTCGGCGCTCCGCAAGCTGGTGCGAGCCCTGCCCGGCACGTTCAGGGCCGACGCCGAGGCCGCGGCCAAGGCCGTCGTGGTGGATCCGGTGCGGTGGGGCGAGCAGGAGCGGGAGCGTCCCCCGCTGGTCGAACTCCTGCAGACGGCCACGGTCCGGCGGCTGAAGGTCCGCCTGGTGTACACCGGCCGCAGGCGCGAGCGGACGGATCGGCTGGTCGATCCGTGGGGCCTGATCGACAAGGATGACGTCTGGTACCTGCTGGCCGGAACCGAAGGCGGGCAGCGGACCTTCCGCGTCGACCGGATCGCCGAGGCCGTGGTGACCGACCTGCCGGCCGAGCGGCCCGCGGACTTCGAGCTGTCACAGGCGTGGCAGCGGGTCGTGGACGAGGTGGAGCGGCAGCGCTCGCTCGTCTGCGCGACCGTCCTCATCGAGGCGAGATACCTGCCGGTCCTGCGCGCGCGGTTCGGACGGCACTGCGACGTCCTGGACATGCTCGACGACGGCCGCGCCCGCGCCCGGTTGACGGCGCCGACGCCGTTGATGATCGCCCAGGACCTGGCCGGCTGGGGCGCGCAGATCGAGGTGGTTGAATCGGAGGAGGTCCGCGCGGAGCTCGCCCGGATCGGCGCAGAACTCACCGCGCGCTACGCCAAACCGACAATCAGGTCAAAATAGGCCATTTTCTTCATGGTCCCTTGACCCGGAATGGCACTACTGTGCACGTGCATCCGCTCGTCGAAGTCCGCGAGCCGGAGTTCCAGGTCAGCGGCGACGGAGAGGAGCCGCAGGGGTGATCATAGACGGAGAGCAGCGGTCGCGCCGGTCCAACTGGTGGCTGGTCACGATGCCGCTCGCCCTGATCGCGCTGATCACGGCCGCGGACATCTCCACGGGGACACAGATCGAGCTCGGCCCGCTGCTGGTCGTGGCGCCCGCGATCACGGCCTCGTTCGCGGGCCCCTGGCTCACCGGCACCATCGGCCTGGTGGCCGTGGGCGCGCAGGCGATCATCGGCGTGCGGTTGGACGTCCTCGACACGCAGGGGTTGCAGGCGCAACTCCTCGCGGTCGCGGCGATGTCGGCGTTCGTCGTGCTCTTCCGCATCCTGCGCGACCGCGACCGCAGGAAACTCGTGCAGGTGCGATCCGTCTCCGAGGCGGCGCAGCGCGCGCTGCTGCGTCCCCTGCCCCGCCAGGCCGGCCCGCTGCGGCTGGCGTCCCAGTACCTGGCGGCTGAGGCGGAGGCGCACATCGGCGGCGACCTGTACGGGGCGATCCGCACTGATCGCGGCACCCGGCTGATCATCGGGGACGCCCGGGGCAAGGGCCTGACCGCGGTCTCCGACGCGGCGCTGCTGCTCGGCGCGTTCCGCGAGGCCGCCCGGCGGTGCCCGACCCTGCCCGAGCTGGCCGCTGACCTGGACGAGAGCGCGAGCTTCAACCTGGAGTCGGCCGACGAGGGCGAGAGCTTCGTCACCGCGGTGATGCTCGACATCGCCGACGACGATCCGGGGTGCGTGCTCGTCAACTGCGGCCATCCGCCGCCGCTGCTCATCCACGGAGGCGACGTCACACTGATCGACTCCGAGCTGTACGCCCCTCCCCTTGGGCTCGGCGCGCTGGCGGCCTCCCGGGTCTACACGGCGCAGGCCTGCCACTTCGAGGTGGGCGACATCCTCCTGCTGTACACCGACGGCGTCGTCGAGGCCCGGGATCCGGCGGGCCGGTTCTACCCCCTGGACGAGCGGATCACGGCGTGGACCGGCTGCGAGCCGCAGGCCCTCCTGAAGCGCATCTGCGCCGACCTGGTCGGGTACGTGGGCGGCCATCTGGGCGACGACGCTGCCATGGTCGCCATCGAGCGGGTGCCGCACGACGGAATCGCCGTCGCGAGCGCCGTCGCCCGCCCCCGGTCGGCCGAGCTGAGCGACCATCCCGGGCCCGCGAACAGCCTTGGTGGCGCCCGGGTCTAGGCCGAGGACGTCGTGCTGCCGCCCCGACTTTGAGACATAATATCCCAAGTCTCAATATTTGGAGCTGGGATGCACGCCGTCAGGTCGCCCCTGAAGTTCTTCACGCTGGTCTTCGCCCTCGCCGCCCCCTTCTGGGTGGTCGGCGCCTTCACCGGGAACCTCCCGGGAGCCCCGATGGACCTCCCGGTGAGCGCGCTCATGTTTCCCTGCCCGCTCATGGCCGCCGCGCTGCTCGTCCGCCGGGAGGACGGGCCAGGCGGGGTGAGGCGGCTGCTGAGGAGGGCGTTCGAGGTCACGGGGCCGAAGCGGAGGATCTGGCTCGCCCCCACCCTCCTGCTGATGCCCGCCGTCATGCTCGCGTCGTACCGGCTGGCCTCCTCGCAGCCCCTGCCGTCCATCTCGCCACTGGTGGTCCTGCTGCTCTTCGCGGTGTTCTTCGTCAGCGCGATCGGCGAGGAGGCGGGCTGGACGGGATACGCCACCGGGCCCCTGCAGGAGCGCCGGGGCGGGCTCGGCGCCGCCCTCATCCTCGGGACGGCCTGGGGCGCCTGGCACGTCGTGCCGCTGGTCCAGGCCCATCGCACCCCGTCATGGATCGCCTGGTGGTTCCTCGGCACGGTCGCCGTGCGGGTCCTCATCGTCTGGCTCGTCAACAACACCGGGGCGCCCGTGCTGTCGGCGACCGTCTTCCACGCCACGCTGAACGTGACGCCGTCCCTGCTGCCCGGCTACGCCACGCACGACGGGATCGTCGCCGTCTCCGCGGTGATCACCACCGTCGCGGCCGCGCTCGTGGCGCTCGCCTGGGGTCCGCGCACTCTGGCAGGACGGCGCCACCGCGCCGACGCGCTCGCGGTCAGAGGGCGGCAGAGCCCAGGGCCAGAGCCGCGGCCGCGAGGATCAGCATGACCAGCGCGTTGGGCATGCCCTTGAGATCGCTCTTGCGCAGATGGGTGCCCACGGCGCCGACGAAGTAGAGCACCACGCCGATGCCCGCCACGATGCCCAGCGGGGCGTACCAGACCCCGATCAGCAGGCCCGCCGCGCCGGCGATCTCGCAGGCCGCCAGGAACGGGAACAGGCCGAGGGGCACGCCGATACCGGTGAGGCCGTCGACGATGCGCTTGTTGCGGGTGAGCTTGGCGTAGCCGGAGCCCAGCAGAAGCAGCGCGAGCAGGATCGCGACGACGACATAGGCGATGAACATTGTTTGCTCCAGATGGTCGAACTCGAGACATCGTGGAGGCTAGCAGATGATTGAAGATATTCAATGAATGAGCATGGCAAACTATTAACGCGCTGGTAGGATCACCGTGTGATCGGAGACCGTCCCGGCCTGGCGCTGGCCTACTCGGGCCAGATCGCCAACGTGCGGATCAAGAAGGCGATGGCGCAGCACGGCCTCAAACCACCCCACGGCCACGTGCTCCTGCTGCTATCCGAGCAGGGGGCGACGAGCCAGCAGTCGCTCGCCGAGACCCTCGGCGTCGATCCGAGCGTGCTGGTCGCCGTCCTCAACGATCTGGAAGGCGACGAGCTGGCCGTACGCCGGCGCGATCCAGCCGATCGACGCCGGCACATCGTCGAGATCTCCGCGCGCGGCAAGCAGCTGGTCGCCGACGTCCAAGCCGCCCTCGCCGTCGTCGAGGCCACGCTCTTCGCCGACCTCGACGCCGACGAGATCGCCACGCTGCACCGCCTGCTGGCCCGCGTCAGCACCTCACCCGACGACGCCGCCTGCACCGAAGACTGACCCGGCCAGGAGACGCCCGGCCGGCGTCCTACCGGCCGCGGACGACCGCCACGGCGCAGTGGGCGTGGTGCAGCACGCCACGGCTGACCGAGCCGAGCAGCACCGAGCCGAGCGTGCCGCGCCCATGGGAGCCCACCACCACCAGGTCCGCCTCTTCGGAGGCGGCGCCCAGCGCGTCGACCGGATGCGCCGACTGGACCTCCTCCACCACGTTCACCTGCGGATACTCCTTCTCCATCGCCTCCACCCGGTCTCTGACGAGGCGGTACTGGGCCTGGCGGACCTCGTCCATGTCGTAGGCGATCTCCGGCGCGAACGCGTGCACCGGCAGCTGCCAGGCGTGCAGCGCCCGCAACTCGCTCCCCCTCAGCGACGCCTGCCGGAAGGCGTAGGCCAGCGCCGGTTCGCACTCCGGCGAGTCGTCCACACCCACCACAATCCGGCCGCGGACCGGATGCGGTTCGGCGCGCACCACCACGACGGGGCTGCGCGCCTGCCCGGCGACGTGCGCGCTGACCGACCCCAGCAGCGCCCCGGCGAACCCGCCGTGGCCGCGCGTGCCGATCACCACCTCGTCCGCGGGGCCGCTCGCGTCGTCGGCCATGTCGGCCTGCTCGCGCAGCACCAGCGCAGGAGGTCCCTCGAGCACCCGCGTCGTCACGTCGATCTCCGGCTGGCGGTCACGGGCAACCGCCGCCGCGTCGGCCAGCACGCGGTGCCCCTGGCGGAGCAGCGCGTCCGGCCAGTCGGCGGTGGGGAACTTGCCGATCTGGTACGGCGAGCGGTCCACCGCGTGCACGATCCGCAGCGGCACGCGCATGCGCAGCGCGTCGTCGGCCGCCCACTCCACCGCGGCCCGCGCCGCCGCGGAGCCGTCAACCCCCACAACGATCATGATTTCTCCCTTCCACCCCCATCGCAGCCCGGCGCTCGGACGTCATGCAGGGCCGGAAGTCCCGACGGCGCGGGCCCAACGGCCAGAGACCGCCCGGCGGCCCGCGGACGGCGTCGGCGACGCCGGCACCACGCCGGTGCCGTAAGAGGTATCCCCACCAGCGAAGACGGGAATCGATCATGACTGATCCCGGACGCCGCATCGTCCATCACCGCGAACGGCTCGGCCTCACGCGGGAGCGGCTCGCCGACCGCGCGGAGTCGTCGTCCGGATGCGTGCGGGACCTGGAGAAGCGGCCCGGCTCGCCGGAGGTCAAGCACGCCGCCACGGGGCCCGGACCACGGCCACCGGGCACCGCGCCCGGTGCAGGACGCCATGGCTGACGGACCCGAGCACGGCCGAGGCGAACCCGCCCACCCCGCGCGATCCGACCACCACGAGCTCAGCCGTCAGGGACGCCTCGACCAGGACCGGCACCGGATGCCCGCGCACCACCGACTCGGTCACCTCGACGTCCGGGTACTTCTCCCGCCATGCCACCAGCAGTTGCCGGAAGTCCCCAACCGGGATCGCGCCGGCGCTCGCCGGCTCCGTGGCGAGCGGGGCGAGCTGACGGCCGTGCACCACGCGCGCCCGCGCGCCCCGGGCGCTCGCCTGCGCCATCGCGTACTCCAGGGCCGACTCCGAGTCGGCGGACCCGTCGTAACCGACGACGATCTCGCCGCCCTCACCGGCGGGCCTGCGGACGTAGACCACCGGGCAGTGCGCGCGGCCGGCGAGGCCCAGCCCGACCGAACCCAGCACCAGGCCGGTGAAACCGCCCCGCCCCCTGCTTCCCAGCACCACGGTGTCGGCCGTCTCCGACTCGCTCACCAGCCGCTCGACCACCGCCCCCGTGACCAGGGCGGTCGAGACGTCCAGGCCCAGGACCTGGCTCCTGGCCTGGTCCGCCGCCTCCTGGAGCAGGTGGGTCCACTGCTCGGTCCGCGTCGTCTGGGGGCTGGCGGCGGTGAGCGGGTGCTCGGCCCTCCAGGGTTCGCGCACGTGCACGATCCGCAGGGGAAGCTTCCTCCGGGCGGCGTCGTCGGCCGCCCAGGCGAGCGCCGACCCCGCCGACCGCGATCCGTCGACTCCGACCACGACCGCTCCACTCATCACCGGCCTCCTTCCGCTGTGCACACCTCCTCTCCAGCACACTCCCGGCCGCGCGCGCCTTTCCAGGGGACGAAGTCCCGGCAGGTCAGGGACCAACGGCCCCGCCGCGGGACCATCGGCAGGCGGAGAGGGGACCTTGGACTCGTCCGTCAGGCCCGGACGCCGGTGGATCCTGGACGCGTACGACTACGGGGAGCACATCCAGGTCGAGCGCGAGGTCCTGGACGGAGGGGGTCGAACCACCGCTCCCATCAGTGTGAGGAGATGGCCATGGAAGCCAAGGAGTGGACCGTCAAGATCTTCATCAGCGAGGACGACGGCGACGAACGCACCCTGGCGCGTGCCGTGCTGTCCGCACAGGGCAGCCAGTGGCACGAGAGCGTGGGTCTGGCCAGGCGTAACCCGCACGACCGGCCGGTGCCGGAGATCGGCGACGAGCTGGCGGCAGGACGCGCCCTGATGGACCTGGCCGACAAGCTGATCGGCGACGCCACCGAGGACGTCGCCCGGCTCGGCGGCCCTGTCGAGGCCGGTTGACCGTGCGGTCGCGGGGGGGGGGGGGCCGCCCCGCCCC
>NZ_JBEXUP010000162.1:0-19050 GCF_040614375.1 Nonomuraea sp. NPDC005983 | reverse complement strand
CCGCGGTTGGAGGCCGCGCAACCGCTCGCCGCCCCGTCCCCCAGGAGGAACATCAGGATGACCCTCGACGGGCCCGGCGCGCCCCCCCAGGGCTCGCCGTGGGCCGCCCCGCCCGCGACCAGGCGGGGCGCGGGCATCCTGTCCCAGGCCGCCGCGACCGCCGCCTCCGTGTGGCCCGGTGGCGGCGCGGTCGCCAGGACCACGGGCCGCGTCTTCTTCACCCACCAGGGACGCACCGCGTCCTGCTCGGGCTCCGCCGTGACCAGCGCGAACAAGAGCGTCGTGATCACCGCCGGGCACTGCGTCAAGCTCGACGGCGCCTTCCACAGCAACTGGGTGTTCGTGCCGGGCTACAACGCGGGCAACCGCCCCTTCGGCACCTGGGTGGCCACCAGGCTGCTCACCACCCAGCAGTGGAACGCCGGCGAGGACGTCAACTTCGACGTCGCCGCCGCCGTGGTGGCGCCCCTGGGAGGCCGGACCCTGGTCGACGTGGTGGGCGGCCAGGGCCTGGCGTTCAACCAGGCCAGGCGGCAGCAGATGCACGCGTTCGGCTTCCCGGCCGCCGCACCGTTCGACGGGTCGCGGCTGATCTTCTGCAGCGGACGCGTGTTCGACGACCGTGCGATGACCAGGGACCAGGGCATGACCTGCGGCATGACAGGGGGTTCGAGCGGCGGTCCGTGGTTCCAGAATTTCAACGAGTCGACCGGTCTGGGAATGCAGAACTCCGTCAACAGCTTCACATACAACTTCGCGCCGAACGTGATGTTCGGCCCGTATTTCGGGACGGAAGCGCAAGCCGTCTATCAAGCCGCCCAGAGCACGAACGCACTCTAAAGCAATTGACCAAAAGTAGTCACCAGATCACAGTTCGTAGTGCAGACTCGGGGCCATGCCTCTGAGCGCCCCCCTGCTCGCCGCCGCACCGCTCGTCGTCGGCCTGATGACCCCGGCCCTGGTCGGCGCGGCAGCCGAGCCGCAGCACCCGCAGCACCAGCAGCCCGCCCGTCCGTCCGCCGTCCACGCGGCGCGGACGGCCGCGCGGTCCGAGGTCGTCGAGCACGAGGCCGCCCGCGGCTCCGCCGAGCAGCGGCGCGTGCTCGACTACTGGACCCCTGCGCGCATGGCGTCCGCGCTGCCGATCAGCATGCTCGGCATCGCCGACGGCGGCCTGCTGAGCGGGCTGGGCGGCAAAGCGGGTCTCACGAGCGCCCCCGACCTGTCGGGGGCGAGGGCGAAGCCGGCCACCCGGCGCCACCAGGGCGCCGTGCCGCTCGCCCCCACCTCGGGCGCGAACTGGCCGACCACCGGCGCGGTCGCCAGGACCACCGGCCGCGTCTTCCTCACGCTCGCCGGGGTCGACTTCGTCTGCTCTGCGAGCACGGTCAAGAGCGCCAACCGGGACGTCGTGGTCACTGCGGGGCACTGCGTCAAGGACGGCACGGGCGAGTGGGCCGACAACTGGACGTTCGTCCCCGGCTACCGCGAGGGCGGCGGCCGTCCGTACGGGCAGTACGCCGCCCGTCGCATGTTCGTCGCCGGCCAGTGGTCGCGCAGCGGCGACGACAGCCACGACGTCGGCATGGTCGCGCTCACCACCTGGCAGGGCAGGCACGTCGCGGACGTGGCCGGCGCCCAGGAGATCGCCTTCGACGCCAAGCGCGGAACCCAGACCTACGCCTTCGGCTACCCGGCCGACCCCCCGTACGACGGCGAGAGGCTGATCTACTGCGCCGGGCGCCTGCGCGAGGACCCGTACAACCAGACCCACGACCAGGGGCTGGCCTGCGACATGACCGCGGGTTCGAGCGGCGGCCCGTGGTTCACCGGCTTCGACCCGGCCAGGGGCGAGGGCAAGATCGTCTCGCTAAGCAGCTTCAAGTACAGCAACGACCAGGGCACCATGTACGGCCCCGTCTTCGGCGACTCCGCCAAGGCCCTCTTCGCCACAGCGGAACACGCCTGACGTTCCGGCCGCTGACGACCCGGCCGTGCGGGGCCGGGCCCTCAGACGCGCTACCGACCCGGCCCCGAGGGCCGGGTCGGTAGGCGACGCAGGCGTGTTACCGGCCCGGCCCCAGGGGCCGGCTGCTTAGAGCGACAGCCCCGTCAGGACCATGACCTTCTCGTAGGTCAGGTCCTCCATGGCCGAGTGGAGGCCCTCGCGGCCGATGCCGGAGTCCTTCACCCCGCCGTACGGCATCTGGTCCGCCCGGTAGGACGGCACGTCACCGATGATCACGCCGCCCACCTCCAGCTCCCTGTTGGCCCGGAAGGCGGAGTCCAGGGAGCGGGTGAACACCCCGGCCTGCAGGCCGTACCTGGAGTCGTTGACCATCGCGTACGCCTCGTCGATCGACGCCGCGGACTGGAGGATCATGACGGGCCCGAAGACCTCCTCGCAGGCGACCTTGGCGTCGTGCGGCACGTCCGCCAGGACCGTCGGCGCGACCGTGGCGCCCTCGCGGGTGCCGCCCGCCAGCACGCGCGCGCCCGCGGCGACCGCCTCGGTCACCCACTGCTCGACCCGCTCTGCGGCGGCGACCGAGACGAGCGGGCCGACCTGGGTCTTCTCGTCGGCGGGGTCTCCGGTGACGAGGGCCGCGACGGCCGGGAGCAGCCGCTCGACGAACGCGTCGTAGACGGGCTGCTCGACGATCACCCGCTGCACGGCGATGCAGCTCTGCCCCGCCTGGTAGTTGGAGAACAGGGCGACGCGCTGGGCCGCCCAGTCGAGGTCGGCGTCGGCCAGGACGACCGCCGCCGCGTTGCCGCCCAGTTCCAGCGTCACGTGCTTGCGCGGCACCTCGTCCGCGATCGAGTAGCCGACGGGGGCCGAGCCGGTGAACGACACCACCGGCAGGCGCGGGTCGTGCACCAGGGCGGAGGCGCGCTCGTTCTCGACCGGCAGCACCGAGAACATCCCGGCGGGCAGGTCCGTCTCGGCCAGGATCTCGCCGAGGACGAGCGAGGAGAGCGGCGTGGCGGGGGCGGGCTTGACGACCACGGGGGCGCCGACCGCGATCGCCGGCGCGACCTTGTGCGCGACCAGGTTCAGCGGGAAGTTGAAGGGCGTGATCGCGAGCACGGGCCCGTGCGGCACGCGGGAGACGTAGGCGAGGCGGCCGGCGGCGGCGGGCTCGGTGTCGAGCCGCTGCACATCGCCCGACCAGCGGCGGGCCTCCTCGGCGGCGAAGCGGAAGGTGGCGATGGCGCGGTTCACCTCGCCACGGGCCCAGAAGATCGGCTTGCCGTTCTCGGCGCTGATCAGCTGGGCGATCTCGTCGGCCCGCTCCGACAGCCGGCGCGAGACATGGGCCAGCGCCTCCGCGCGCACGTGCACGGGCAGCGCGGCTGCCTCCTTGGCCACCGCGGCGGCGGCCGCGACGGCCTCCTCCACCTGGGCGTCGGTCGGCACGGAGTAACGGCCGACTTCGCGACCGTCGTGGGGATTGGTCACGGTGAGCTCGGCGTCGCCGGTGGCGGGGCGGCCTGCGAGCCAGAAGGTACGCACGTCCATACTCACGACGTTATGCCAACCGGACGGGCGGGGACTTACACCGCAGTGCACAAGAGGCTCGCCCGGGCTCACCGATAAGTACAAGCCCTGGTGTATACCCACGATGTAACAGAAGTAGACCTAATTCGGGATGTTTACCATGCGGAGCGGTTTGAACGTGCTCCGCCATGGCTAAGTCATCGTGTGCGGGTCTGCAGCGCGGCAGGCCCCCGACCAGAAAGGCGTGGGCCCCGTGACCGAACGACGTGAGGTCACAAGGAAGCACCATTCCTTGGGCACGAAGGAGGTCTCGTGACCTCGGCCCCGCTCGGGCTCCAGGGCGCCTATCTGCTGGGCGAACGGGCCACTCACGACGAGCTCAGGTCCAAGCTCCTCGACGTCGCGGTGAACCTGCTGGTCTCCGAGGGCCCCGAGAGCCTGACCATGCGCAGGATCGCCACCGAGGCGGGCTACACCACCACCGTCATCTACACGATGTTCGGCAACCGCGAGGGCCTGGCCGAGGCCCTCTACCTGGAGGGGTTCGAGCGCTTTCGGCGCTTCCTGGAGAGCGTGCCGCAACGTCGCGACCCGTTCGAGTACCTGACGGCCCTCGGCCCCGCCTACCGGCAGGCGTGCCTGTCAGAGCCCGGCTACTACAGCCTGATGTTCGAGCGCGCGATCCCCGGCTTCGAGCCCAGCGAGCGGGCCAGGACGCTCGCCCGCGCGGCGCTGAACATCCTCGACCGGGTGATCGCCGACTGCATCTCCGCCGGGTACCTCGTCCCGACCCAGCCCCGCAAGATCGCCGACGCCCTGTGGGCGGCGGCCCAGGGGGCGATCAGCCTGGAGCGTGCCGGGCACCTGCGCGACGGCCGCACCTACGAGGCTGTCACGACGGCGACGATCTCCTGCTACCTCGTGTCGAAGCAGTAGCCGTCAGCGCGATCCACAGCTCGGCCCGGACTCCCGGGTCGTCGAGGTCGCGTCCGAGCAGTTCGGTGACGCGCCGCATGCGGTAGCGCAGCGTGTGGCGGTGGATCCCGAGCCGTTGCGCGGCGGCGTCCCAGTGGCCGTTGCTGTCGAGGTAGGCGCGCAGCGACTCGACCAGGTCGGCTCGCGAGCCGTAGCCGGTGAGGGGGGCGAGCAGGGCGTCGGCGAACGCCTCGGCGGCGGCCGGTTCGACCAGCGCGAGCAGCCCCTGCCCGGCCAGCTCGCCGAACCGGGTCAGCCCGCTCCTGCCGGTCTCGAACGCCCGCCGCGCCTGGCCGACGGCGCCGAGCAGGTCGTGGTACGTCCCGGCCAGGCTAGCCCCGACGGGCCCCTCGACCTGCCCGGCCACCTGCTCGACCGCCCCTTCGGCGACCAGCGCGACCACGAGATCCGGGCCCTGCGGCTCGTCGAGGCGTGCCGCGAAGGCGTGCGGTTCGAGGAGGTCGAGCGCGTCGCCCGCGGCGGTGAGGACGACGAACGGCTCGTCCGGCAGCCGCCCCCCGAGCGGGCCGAGCACCGCGCGCGCCTGCCCCTCCTCCCCCGCGAGCAGCAGGCGCAGGACGGCGGTGCGGACGCGCCGCCCGGCCTCGCGCTGCGCCCCGCCCTGCTCCACGGCCAGTGTGAGCAGCGACCCGGCGGCGTTGATCACGGTGTGCGCGACGGCGGAGAAGGCGTGCCCGGCCCCCGCGGCGAAGAACCCGCGCGGCCGCGGCCCACCACCGAGCGGCTGCACGACGATGTGCTCACCGGGCCCGGAGAGCGCCAGGCTGGACGGGCTCGCCGCCTCACGGGTGGCTCTCCCACGCAGCCGGGCGAGGGCCTCGACGGCCGCCTCGGCGCGGGCGCCGCGCGTGGCGTGCAGCACCTCCCCCGACTCGTCCAGCAGGGCGGCCCAGCCGCCGATCTCCTTGGCCAGCCGGTCAACGACCGCGTGCGTGCCTTCGGGACGCAGCGCGGCGCGGGTGAGGCGGCCCTGGGCGGCGAAGGCGCGGGTGATCTCCTCGTACTGTTCGGCGGCGAGCAGCTCGCTGACGGCCTTGCCGATCGCGATGAACGGCGTCTCGCGCGGCACCTCGAGCAGCGGCAGCCCGGCGTCGCGGGCGGCCTCGATCAGGGCGGGCGGGACGTCCTCGTGGGTGAGCCCGACGGCGAAGCCGAGCCCCGCCACGCCCCGCGCCACCAGCCGGGCGACGTAGTCGGGGAAGTCCTGGTGAAGCCGCATCCCGGTCGTGAGCAGCAGCTCGTCGCCCTCCAGGTAGGGTGTCGGATCCTCCAGCTCGCTCACCGCCACCCAGCGGACGACCGAGCCGAGCGTTCCCGCGAGCGGGCGGAGCCCCATCCGTCGCACCACGGTCTGCAGCGAAGGCGCCATACGAGTGAGTTTGTCCGTTCCGGCAGTTGTACATTCCGGCAGGTCCGAGCCCCTCCAGTGTGCCATATCGACGTATCGGCCCACCTTGTGGCGGCCCGTACCGTCGAGGCCATGAGCATTCCGCAGGAGCGTCGTCTCGTCACCGCCATCCCCGGCCCGAAGTCGCAGGAGCTGCTGGCTCGCAAGCAGGCCGCCGTCCCTTCGGGCATCGGCATCACGCTGCCGGTCTTCGTGACACGCGCCGGAGGCGGCGTGGTCGAGGACGCGGACGGGAACTCCCTGATCGACTTCGGCTCCGGCATCGCCGTGACCAACGTCGGCAACTCCGCCCCCAGGGTCGTCGAGCGGGTCCAGAAGCAGGTCGCCGACTTCACCCACACCTGTTTCATGGTCACGCCGTACGAGTCCTACGTGCAGGTCTGCGAGAAGCTCAACGAGCTGACCCCCGGCGACCACGACAAGCGCACGTTCCTGGTGAACTCGGGCGCCGAGGCCGTGGAGAACGCGGTCAAGGTGGCCAGGCTCGCCACCGGCAGGCAGGCGGTCGTCGTGTTCGACCACGGCTACCACGGCCGGACCCTGCTCACGATGACGCTGACCGCCAAGAACATGCCGTACAAGCAGGGCTTCGGCCCGTTCGCGCCCGAGGTCTACCGGGTGCCGCTGGCCTACCCGTTCCGCTGGCCGACCGGCCCCGAGAACTGCGCCGAGGAGGCCGCGGCGCAGGCCATCGACATGATCAACAAGCAGGTCGGCGCGGAGAACGTCGCCGCCGTGGTGATCGAGCCGATCGCGGGCGAGGGCGGCTTCATCGAGCCCGCCAAGGGTTTCCTGCCGCAGATCGCCGCGTTCTGCCGCGAGAACGGCATCGTCTTCGTCGCCGACGAGGTGCAGACCGGCTTCGCCCGCACCGGCGACCTGTTCGCCTGTGAGGACGAGGGCGTCGTCCCCGACATCATCTGCACGGCCAAGGGCATCGCGGGCGGCCTGCCGCTGGCGGCGGTCACCGGCCGCGCCGAGCTCCTCGACCAGGTGCACGCCGGCGGCCTCGGCGGCACCTACGGCGGCAACCCGCTCGCCTGCGAGGCGGCGCTGGGCGTCCTCGACACCATCGCCGAGGAGGACCTGGTCGCCAAGGCCCGCCGCATCGGCGAGATCATGCTGCCCCGGCTCAGGGCCATGCAGGAGCGCTTCGGCGTGCTCGGTGACGTGCGCGGACGCGGCGCGATGATCGCGATCGAGCTGGTCAAGCCGGGTACCAAGGAGCCGAACCCGGCGGCCGTCCAGGAGGTCGTCAAGCGCTGCCACGCCGAGGGCCTGCTGGTGCTGACGGCGGGCACGTACGGGAACGTGCTGCGCTTCCTGCCGCCGCTGGTCATCCCCGAGCACCTCCTCGAGGAGGGCCTGGGAATTCTGGAGAAGGCACTCTCCGAGGTGTAAGAACCGTCAGAAAACGGGCATCCAGCTTGTCGCTGGATGCCCGTTTTTGCGGTGGTACCGCGCACGGCCAGGACGAATATTCACCCTGCCTTGACGCTCGCCTAGACGATCACGGGCGTCACCGGGGTTATAACGGTTCCGGTATACGGGTGGATGATCGTCGCGAGGAGCGTGATGAACTGGGGTCCGACAGGAACGACACAGAGCACGGTGACGTTCGACCCTGAAGGCCTGAGCTGCGCCCAGCGCGACGGCGACGCCTGTGTGGTCTGCCACAAGAAGTGGCCCAGGCCGCGGGTCCGCGTCGGCCGCTTCCCTGACGACTCGGCCGTCATGGCCTGTCACGACTGCGCCGAGGCGCTGATTCCCGCTCCGATGGCGACCGTGGTCGCGTTCCCGTCGCGTTAGGCGGCGGCCTCACGCATCGCCCACGGCGAGCCGTACTCCTCCAGCAGAGCGAGGAACGGCACCGCGTCGAACGCCTCGGGCCCCAGCACACCCTCGCCCTTCCAGACGCCGTTCGCGACCAGTTCGAGCGCCACCACCGGGTGGACGGCGGTCTGCCACACCACGGCCTGTGAGCCGTACTCGCGCATCGACCAGGCGTTGTCGACCACGTGGTAGAGGTAGACCTCGCGCGGCGCGCCGTCCTTGCCCGTGCCCTTCACCCACGTCCCGGCGCAGGTCTTGCCGCGCATCCTGTCGCCGAGTGTGGCGGGGTCGGGCAGGCTGGCGGCCACCAGGTCGCGCGGGGCCACCTCGGCGCCGCCCACCCTGATCTTGTCCGCGCTGTCGAGGCCGAGCTTGTGCAGGGTCCTGAGCACGCCGATGAACTCCTCGCCGAGCCCGTACTTGAACGTCACCCGCTTGGCCGGGATCCACCGCGGGACGAGCAGCACCTCCTCGTGCTCCACGTTGACGCACTCCACGGGCCCGATGCCGGCGGGGAAGTCGAACACCTCCGGCTCGCTGAACGGCTCCGTGGTGCGCCACTGACCGTCCTCCCAGACGACGGGCGGGTTCAGGCACTCCTCGATCGTGGTCCAGATGGAGAACGTCGGGGCGAAGTCGTAGCCGTCGACGACCAGGTTGGAGCCGTCCCTGACGCCGATCTCGTCGATGCTGGAGAACAGGTGGTCGGCGGCGTAGCGGGCGAACACGTCGGCGAGGCCCGGCTCCACGCCCATCCCGACCAGGGCCAGCCTGCCCGCCGCGCGCCACTCGCCGTCGCGGGCGAACTGCTCGTCGCCGAGCTTCAGCCCTGGCCGCCTGTACGGCTCGAGCGGGTGCGGCTTCGACAGCGACATGGCCATGTCGAGGTAGTGGGCCCCGGCCGCCAGGGCGGCCTCGAACAGCGGCATCGTGAACCGCGGGTCGACGGCGTTGAACAGGACGTCGCACTCGTGCTCCCGCAGCGCCGCCTCGACCTGCGCGCGGTCGGAGGCGTCGAGCGTGATGGCGGTAAAGCGCGGGTCGTCCACGGCGGAGACGGCGCGGGCCGCCCGGCTCTGTTGGGAGTCGGCCACCACGATGTGTTCGTAGAAATCTCGGCGGGCCGCGATGGGGACCACCGCTGACCCGACGCCGCCCGCTCCGACAAGAAGGATTCTCATGAGGAGAACATACTCACTGACTGGTCATTCAGTCGAACTTCTGCCGCTGGAAGCAGAAGGCGAGGGCGGGGACCCAGGTGGTACGCACAGCAGGGAGAGGAAACGCCACGAGACGCCCAAGGCGGGGGGAAGGCCCAGGGCGTCTCTGCGGGCGTCACCCAGCGGGGGGGACGGGCGCGCCCGCGGCATGTCACGTCATTTCCGGAGCCCGTCCCACCGTTTCGTCCAGGTGAGATAGTCAGTGCATTCCCCGCTGGCAGGGCGGCAATCCCCGGGCGGCCGAACGGCGAAGGCGACCCCGTCGAGTTTGCCGGGCTTGTCGGCCCCGTAGGCCTCGCACAGCGCCTTCGCCTTGCCCTTGCACGCCTTGGGGTTCGCGGGGGCCAGCCCGACCCAGGCGGCGGCGGCGCGCTGGGTGTCGGCCGCCGTCATCCAACTCAGCCAGCGGTAGGCGCAGTCGGCGTTGGGGACGTTCGCGCCGAGCATCCAGGAGTCGACCCAGCCGGTGGTCTCCTTCGCCTTGACCGCCCGGACCTGCTTTCCGGCCTTCTGCAGGAGCAGGCGGTAGTACGGGGTGGCCTGGGCGTAGTCGAGCGATCCGGTGGCGAACCCCTTGACCAGGTCGAGCGGGTTCTTCCAGTACGTCCGGCCCTTGTGCTGCTTGAGCAGGGTCATCGCCTGCTCAAGCTGGGACGGTGTCAGCTCGTACGGGTCGGTGACGCCGTCGAGGGTGAGCGCGGCGTCGGCGATCGTCAGCGGGCTGTCCTGGAGGGCCACCCGGTCGGAGTCGAAGACGTCCTTCAGGTCGCCGCCCTCGGTTCTGGACTTGTCGTAGAGGAACTCGTGGAACCCCCACAGGTACGGCACCCCGTACACCTTGCCCGACTGGGTGGACATGTCGCGGAAGCGCTTGGCCAGATCGCCGTAGCCGGTCACCTTGGCCGGGTCGATCGGCTGCACCTGCTTGGCCTGCATCAGCTCCGCTGCCAGGACGGGACCCGCCGAGACCACGTCGTAGGGGCGCGCGTTGACCGCAGTGCGCATCTCGTCGGCGGTCTGGACGGTGTCGAGACGCGCGATGCGGCAGCCGGTCTCCTTCTCGAACTCGCCCACCCAGTTGACCTTGGAGCTGGTGCCGCCGTACTCGGCGTAGCCGCGGTAGGTGAGGATCTGCAGCGTGCCGTCGCTCTGCGTGGGGCTCGGTGTCGGCGTGGGGGCGGCCTTGGGACTGGGACCGGCCGCACCCAGACTGGCGGTCACGGCTGTCACGACGAGCGCCATGGCAGATATGCGGCTGTTCACGATGCCCCCCTCACTCTGTGCTGGAGCCTACCGGGGAACGCGGCAGGGAGGGACGCACGCCCTCCCTGCCAGGAGATGTCAGCCGTTGGTGGGGAAGCCGAGGTTCACCCCGCCGTGCGAGGGGTCGAGCCAGCGCGAGGTGACGACCTTGCCACGGGTGTAGAAGTGCACGCCCTCGGTGCCGTGCACGTGCGTGTCGCCGAACAGCGAGGACTTCCAGCCGCCGAAGCTGTAGAACGCCATCGGCACCGGGATCGGCACGTTGATGCCGATCATGCCGACCTCGACCTCGTTCTGGAAGCGCCTGGCGGCGCCGCCGTCGTTGGTGAAGATCGCGGTGCCGTTGCCGTACTCGCCGTCGTTGATCAGCTTCAGCCCCTCCTCGTACGAGGAGACCCGGACGATCGACAGGACCGGGCCGAAGATCTCCTCGGTGTGCACCCGGGAACCGGCGGGCACGTGGTCGAGCACGGTCGGCCCAAGCCAGAAGCCCGGCGTCTCGGACGCCTTGCCGCCACCCTTCACGGCCGTCTCGCGCCCGTCGACGACCAGCTTGGCGCCCTCATCGACGCCGAGGTCGAGGTAGGAGGCGACCTTGTCGCGGTGCACCCCGGTGACCAGCGGCCCCATCTCGGACTCCGGGTCGTCGCCCGGCCCGATCACCAGCTTGCCGACCCGCTCGACGATCTTCTCGACCAGCTCGTCGCCCACCGGGTCGACGGCCAGCACGACCGAGATCGCCATGCACCGCTCGCCCGCCGACCCGAACCCCGCCGAGACGGCCGAGTCGGCCACCAGGTCGAGGTCGGCGTCGGGCAGCACCAGCATGTGGTTCTTGGCCCCGCCGAGCGCCTGGACCCGCTTGCCGTGCGCGGTGCCGGTCTCGTACACGTACTTGGCGATCGGGGTGGAGCCGACGAACGACACGCCTCGTACGTCGGGGTGCTCGAGCAGCCGGTCGACGGCCACCTTGTCGCCCTGCACGACGTTGAACACGCCGTCGGGCAGCCCCGCCTCCTGCCAGAGCCGCGCCATGAGCAGCGACGCGGACGGGTCCTTCTCCGAGGGCTTGAGCACGAACGCGTTGCCGCAGGCGATGGCGATCGGGTACATCCACATCGGCACCATGGCCGGGAAGTTGAACGGGGTGATGCCCGCGACGACGCCCAGCGGCTGCCTGATCGAGTAGGAGTCGACCCGCGTCGAGACACCTTCGGAGAAGCCGCCCTTGAGCAGGTGCGGGATCCCGCAGGCGAACTCCACGACCTCCAGGCCGCGGGCCACCTCGCCGAGCGCGTCGGAGTGCACCTTGCCGTGCTCGGCGGAGATCAGCGCGGCCAGCTCGTCGCGGTGGGCGTACATCAGCTCGCGGAAGCGGAAGAGCACCTGCGCCCGCTTGGTGAGGGAGGAGTCGCGCCAGGCGGGGAACGCCGCCACGGCGGAGGCCACGGCCGCGTCCACGTCGGCGACGGACGCCATCGCGACCTGGCCGCTGACCTCGCCCGTCGCCGGGTTGTAGAGCTCGGCCGTGCGGCTGTCGCCGTCGGCGAGGGCTCCGTTGATCCAGTGCTTGACTGACTTCACTGCGCTGCCTCTGCGTTGATGACTTCGAGTGCGTTGACGATGATGCCCAGGCCCTCGGTGGCTTCGTCCACCGTCAGCGTGAGCGGCGGTGCCATGCGGATGGCCGTGCCGTACAGACCGCCCTTGCCCGCGAGCAGGCCCGCCTTCTTGGTCTCCTCCATGAACCTGGCCGCCTGCTGCGGGCTCTCCAGCTCGACGGCGAACATCAGGCCCTTGCCGCGGGCGTCCCTGACGATCGGCAGGCGGCCCGCCGCCTCGCGCAGGCCGTCGATGATGATCTTACCGGTCCTGGCCGCGTTCGCCTGGAGGTCGTGGTCGAGGACGTAGTCGAGGGTGGCGTTGGCGGCGGCCATGGAGATGGGGTTGCCGCCGAAGGTGGACAGACCGACGGCCGGCAGGGCGTCCATCAGGTCGCCCCTGGCGACGATGCCGCCGACCGCGAAGCCGTTGCCCAGGCCCTTGGCGAAGGTCATCATGTCGGGGGTCACGCCGTGGTTCTGGATGCCGAAGAACGCGCTGCCGGTGCGGCCCCAGCCGGTCTGCACCTCGTCCGAGATGAACAGGATGCCCTGCTCGTCCAGGACCTCCTTGTAGGCGGCGAACAGGCCGTCGGGGGCCATGGTGAAGCCACCGACGCCCTGGACCGGTTCGGCGATCAGCGCGGCGACGTCGTTGGAGACGGCCGTGGCGAGCACGTGGCGCAGGTCGTCGACGCAGGCCTGGATGTAGTCGGCGTCCGACAGGCCGCGGAACTGGGTCAGGTGGCGGTCGGCGCCGTGCAGGAAGTGCACGTTGAGCGGCGAGAGCGAGTTGTTCTTCCAGGCCCGGTTGGAGGTGACGCTGATCGCGCCGAAGCTGCGGCCGTGGTAGCTCTGCCGCATGGCGAGCACCTGGTCGGTGCGGCGGGCGTAGGTGGCGAGCAGGAGCGCGGTCTCGTTCGCCTCGGTGCCGGAGTTGGTGAAGAAGACCTTGGCGTCGGGGATGCCGGAGAGCCTGGCGATCTTCTCGGCCAGCTCGATCTGGCCGCGCAGCAGGTAGACCGTGCTGGTGTGCACCACGCCGGTCGCGAGCTGGCGCTCGACGGCCTCGCGCACCTCGGGGACGTCGTACCCGATCATGTTGGTGAGGATCCCGGCGAAGAAGTCCAGGTAGCTCTTGCCGTCCGCGTCGACGACGCGATTGCCCTTACCACTGACGATCTCGATGGGCTCGGTGTAATTGAGGGCCACCCAGTTGGGGATCACTGCCCGGTGGCGCGCGAGAAGCTCCGACATGTCTTGAGTATCCCGGTTATGAGCTGGTGCTCCTAACGGCAAGGTGTCGTGATACGACAAATTCACCTTACACAGTGTCATCCTCCCGTTCGCGAGAGAACCTAGAACGACCTTACGTCATGACATGAGGACGATCACCGAGCCTCGGGGGGCAGAGGACCCGTCCCCTAGGGGATGTCCCGTCCGCCTGGAGGCGTACGGGGCGGACAGGCGGTACGCCGCGGGAGGCACGGTGAATGCCCACTCGCGGCCGACGACCGCGGCAGGGCCGGTCCCGCACTATCAGGACATCGCCACCGACGACCTGAGGAGACCGGACATGACCGTCATCACCGTCGACCGCCCCGAGGCCCCCAGCGGCCCGCCCAAGCTCGACCGCGACCAGCTCCGCCGGGCCCAGCGGGACACGCTGGACACCCCGCGCATGAACTACAGCCTGCTGGCCAGGATGATGTTCAAGCCCGTGGACGTGCTCTACGGCCAACAGGGCTCCTTCACCAAGTTCGCCATGCTGGAGATCATCGCCCGCGTCCCGTACCAGGCGTGGGAGCGGATGGGCTACTGGGCCGTGCACCGCCACGCCGGGCGGTCGGCCCTGGCGCGCCGGGTCTTCGAGCGCATCGTGGAGGCCCGCGCCGACCAGGACAACGAGCAGTGGCACCTGCTGATCATGCAGGACCTCGTCCAGCGCCACGGGGTCAAGCAGAACTGGCTGCTGCACAGGGCCGCGCCGTGGCTGATCGCGTTCTTCTACTACCACGTCTCCTGGGTGCTGTTCCTGGTCAGGCCCGACTGGAGCTACCGGCTCAACGCCGAGTTCGAGGACCACGCGGAGCACGAGTACATGACGTTCGTCGCCGACAACCCCGACCTGGACTTCGTCCCGGACCCCGGCACGTACGCCGCCGAGTACGGCCGCTACCGCTCGGTGGCCGACCTGCTCAGGCAGATCGGCCACGACGAGCGGGTGCACAAGCTCGACAGCCTGCAGAGCATGCGCGAGCCGCGCGTCCACTAGTGAACTACACCTCGACAGGCTCGGGGGCGACGACGGGAGCGGCCGGGCGCAGCACCAGCACCGCGAGCAGCGCGGCGGCCACACAGAACCCGGCGCCCAGCCACGAGCCGACGTGCATCGCCTGGGTGAACGCCTCACGGGCGGGCGCGCCGAAGCCGAGCTTGATCGCCTCGCCGATCGAACCCGTGGCCGCCTCGGGCACCCCGGCCGGCATGGACGAGGTGAACACCCCGGCCAGCACGCTGCCCAGGACGGCGATGCTCATCGCCATGCCGACCTGCTGCACGGTGTCGTTCATCGCCGAGCCGACGCCGGCGTGCTCCATCGGGATGGCGCCCATCAGCGAGGCGTACGCCGAGGGCCCCGCCAGCCCGCCGCCCACCCCCATGACGACGAGAGAGATCAGCAGCGGCAGGTACCCGGTCGTCGTCGCCATCACCACGAAGCCGCCCGCCATCACCAGCAGCCCGGCCCCGACCAGGGTGCGGTTGCTCACCTTCTGCCCGAGCCCGGCGCCGAGCCCATTGAAGACGGCCGCCGCCACCGCGTACGGCAGCAGCGCGAGACCGGCCTGCATCGCCCCGTAGCCCAGCACGAACTGCAGGTACTGCGTCAGCATCAGCATCACGGCGCCCGCGCCGAACGACATCAGCAGGATCGAGAACGACGCCCCGCTGAAGTTGCGGTTCCTGAACAGTTCGAGCGGGAGCATCGGATGCTCCGAGCGCCGCTCCCAGATCACGAACGCGGCCAGGGCGACGACGGCCACGCCGATGCCGACCACGTTCCACTCGCGCTCGATGATGACGTAGACAGCGGAGGTCAGGCCCACGATCGACAGCACCACGCCGACCGGGTCGACCTTGCGTCCGCTCCCGCCGCGGGTCTCCGGCATCAGGACCACGGCGGCGGCGATCGCGATCGCCGCGACCGGGATGTTCAGCAGGAACACCGAGCCCCACCAGTAGTGGTCGAGCAGGAAGCCGCCCAGCGTGGGGCCCGCGATCACGCCTACCATGGCGACCGCGCTCCAGACCGCCATGGCCTTGCGCCGCTCGGCCTCGTCGAAGACGGTCATCAGGATGGACAGGGTCGAGGGCATCAGAATCGACCCACCGACGCCCATCAGCGCCCGCGCCCCGATCACCTGCCACGGCTCGGACGCCAGCACGGCCAGCAGCGACGCGCCGCCGAAGAACGCCAGGCCGATGATCAGGAACCGCTTGCGCCCGAACCTGTCGGACAGGCTGCCCGCTGTCAGCAGCAGCCCGGCGAAGACGAGCACGTAGGCGTCCAGGATCCACTGGATGTCGGACGGCGTCGCACCCAGGTTCCGGATCAGGGACGGGATGGCCAGGTTGAGGATCGTGTTGTCGATGGCCACCACGAGAAGCGAGAGACAGAGGACGACGAGAACCCACCAGCGGCGGGGATCTCGCACAGTGTTCGATTCCACTCGCACACCGTACGACGAAATCGAACGGCGTGCGAGTGCATTTATGCTGAGAGCGTGACCGGCAAGCAGTTCTCCTCCGTCTGGCTCCGCGAGCCCCGCAAGGCCACCGGCCCTGGCCGCAGCCGCGAAGAGATCGTCAGCGCCGCCCTGGAGCTGCTCGACTCCGAGGGCCTCGGCGGGCTGAGCATGCGCAAGCTCGGCGCCAAGCTCGACGCGGGCGCCACCAGCCTCTACTGGTACATGGCCAACAAGGACGAGCTGCTGGAACTGGCCTACGACGAGGTCTGGGGCGAGATGGTCATCCACGCCCCCGAGGAGGTGGGCTGGCGCGACGCCGCCTCCGCCGTGGCCTACAGCATGCGCCAGGTGATCCTGCGCCATCCGTGGACCGCCGACCTCATCGGCCGCCTCGCCGCCCTCGGCCCCAACGCGCTCAGGGTCACCGACCAGATGCGCCGGAGCTTCAGCCTGGCCGGGTTCGAAGGGATGGAGATCGACTTCGCCAACGCCACGCTCACCGCGTACGTGTTCGGGATGACGATCCCGGAGGTCGCGTGGAACAACGCAATGGCCCAGGGCCAGATCGACGAGGCCACCCTGCGCGAGTCCGTCGAGCGGCTCGTCTCCGGCTACCCCGACCTCAGGGAGCGCCTCAGGGCGAACACGTACGAGGATCCGCAGGCCGTACGCGCGATGTGCTTCGACTTCGGGCTGGTCTCGGTGCTCGACGGTCTTGAGGCGCGGCTGGTGAGGTAGCAGGATCCTGGGCATGAGCGATTTCCGCGCCGCCCGCGACTTCCTGCTCCGAGCCGACTACGCCACCGCCCGCGAGGAGTTCCGCTGGCCCGAGCCCGCCGCGTTCAACTGGGCGCTCGACTGGTTCGACGGGGTGCTCGCCGCCGAGACGCCCGACGCCGTCGCGCTGAAGATCGTCGGAAGGGTCTCCTACACCTTCGCCGAGCTGTCCGCCCGCTCCAACCAGGTCGCGAACTGGCTGCACGAGCAGGGCGTCTGCCGCGGTGACCGGATCCTGCTCATGCTGGGCAACCAGCCCGAGCTGTGGGAGTCGCTGCTGGCGGCGATGAAGCTGGGCGCCGTGGTGATCCCGGCCACAACCCTGCTGACGGCCAAGGACATCGCCGAGCGGATCGAGCGGGGCGAGGTCGCGCACGTGATCGCGAACGCCGCCGACGCGGGCAGGTTCGGCGAGGGCGAGTACACCAGGATCGCGGTCGGCGACGCGTTCGGCTGGCTGCCGTACCACGACTCGGGTCAGGCCCGCGCGAGCTTCGCCCCCGACGGCCCGACGCGGGCCGGCGACACGCTGCTGCTCTACTTCACCTCGGGCACGACGTCCCAGCCCAAGCTGGTCGAGCACACCCACGCGTCCTACCCGATCGGGCACCTGTCCACGATGTACTGGATCGGCCTGCGGCCTGGCGACGTGCACCTCAACGTCTCCTCCCCCGGCTGGGCCAAGCACGCGTGGAGCAACGTGTTCGCGCCGTGGAACGCGGGCGCGACCGTGCTGGTCCACGACTACCAGCGCTTCTCGGCCACCGCGCTGCTGGAGGTGCTGCGCGACGAGCGTGTCAGCACGTTCTGCGCGCCGCCGACCGTGTGGCGGATGCTCATCCAGGAGGACCTGTCGGCGTGGAAGCTGCCCTTGCGGACGGCCGTCGCAGCGGGCGAGCCGCTCAACCCGGAGATCATCGACCAGGTCGCCAAGGCGTGGGGCCTGACGATCCGCGACGGCTACGGCCAGACTGAGACCACCGCCCAGGTGGGCAACGTCCCCGGCCAGCCGGTCAGGCCGGGCTCGATGGGACGGCCGCTGCCCGGGTACGACGTCGTCCTGCTCGATCCGGTCACCGGCGAGCCCGGCGAGGACGGGGAGATCTGTCTGCCGCTGGACAACCGCCCCATGGGCCTCATGTCCGGATATATCGGTGGATCTAGTGAAGCGATGAGGGACGGGTACTACCACACCGGCGACGTCGCCAGCCGCGACGAGGACGGCTACATCACCTACGTCGGCAGGACCGACGACGTCTTCAAGGCCAGCGACTACCGCATCTCACCGTTCGAGCTGGAGAGCGTGCTCCTGGAGCACGAGGCCGTGGCCGAGGCGGCCGTGGTTCCCGCCGACGACCCGGTGCGGCTGGCCGTCCCGAAGGCGTTCGTGACGCTCGCCCCCGGGTTCGAGCCCGACGAGGCCACGGCGCGGTCGATCTTCGAGCACTCCAGGCGGGAGCTGGCGCCGTACAAGCGGGTGCGAAGGCTGGAGTTCGGCGAGCTGCCGAAGACGATCTCCGGGAAGATCCGGCGGGTGGAGCTCCGGGAGCAGGCTCCGGCCCGCGAATTTCGCGAAGAGGAGATCAGGTAGCACTTTCCATCATCAACGTGTAAATGCTTGCATGGCCGTTCTTACAGGCTGATCGGATAGGCTCTGCCCGTGCTGCCCACCATCGCCGACGTCCTCGCCCTGGAGACCGTGCGCCGGGGTAACCCGCGCGTGGTCGCGGGCGCCGACCGGCTTGACTCCAGGGTGCGGTGGGTGCACGTCGGCGAGATCGCCGACATCGCGCAACTGCTGCGCGGCGGCGAGCTGGTGCTCACCACGGGCGTGGCCCTGCCGGAGGACCCGGAGAAGCTGGCCGACTACATCGCCGAGCTGTCGTCCGTCGGCGCCTCGGGGCTGATCGTCGAGCTCGGCCGCAGGTTCGTCCGCGAGCTGCCGCGCGCCGTGGTCAAGTCGGCGGAGGAGCACGGGCTGCCGGTGATCGTGCTGGCCCGCGAGACCCCGTTCGTGCAGATCACCGAGTCGGTGCACGCCCGGATCATCGACATCCAGCTGGAGGAGCTGCGGGCCTCTGAGCAGCTGCACGAGGTGTTCACCGAGCTGTCCGTCGAGGGCGCCTCGCCCGCCGAGGTGCTCGCCCAGGTGGCCAGGCTGTCGAGCCGTCCGGTGCTGCTGGAGAACCTGGCCCACCAGGTGCTCGCGTGCGAGTCGGCCGGGCGCGACACGGGCGCCCTGCTGGCCGGGTGGGAGACCAGGTCGCGGGCGGTCGCGCCGTCCGAGCGCACCGCGTACGACCCGGCCTCGGGCTGGCTGGTCACCACGGTCGGCGCCCGCGGCCAGGACTGGGGCAGGCTGATCCTGATCTGCGACGTGTCGCCGACGCCGCGCGACCTGGTGCTGGCCGAGCGCGCCGCCACCACGCTCGCCCTGGGACGCCTCCTGGAACGCCACCAGGAGTCGCTGGAACGGCAGGCGCACGGCACGATCATCACCGGCATCCTCACCCACGCCTACGCCGACCCCGACGAGGCCGCCGCCCGTGCCAGGGCGGTGGGCGTCCCGCTCACCGGGCGCAAGCTGATCAGCGTCGTCATCCGCCCGACCGACCCGATCGACCAGGCCCTCGACGGGCAGGCGCAGCTCGGCGAGCTGGCAGAGGCGACCGCCGCCGCCTGCCGCGACGCCCGGCTGCCC
>NZ_JBEXUP010000161.1:0-19063 GCF_040614375.1 Nonomuraea sp. NPDC005983 | reverse complement strand
CGTCGGAGAGCACCGCGAACAGCTCGCGGCCCGCCTGCCGGCGCGCCTCGCGCGACCTCTCGTCCGCCTGCCGCCCCTCCTCGGTGAGCACGACCAGCGTGGAGCGGCGGCTGGCCGGATCGGCCTCCCTGCGCACCAGGCCCGCCTCCTCCAGCGCGTCGATCACGGGGGTGACCGAGCGCGGCACGATGCGCAACTCCTCGGCGAGCCGCACCATCCTGAGCGGCCTGCCGGTGTCGGCGAGCACCCTGAGCGCCCGCGCCTGCCCCGGGCTCAGGCCGAGGGGTTCGAGGCGGCGCACGTAGCCGTGCCGCAGCCTGCGGCTCACCCGGTGCATCAGCTCGGACAGCTCGACGTCCTCCATGGTCATAAGTTTAGCCGGAATAACTATGAGCTAGCCTCTGTTTGAGCCTGCATCTGAAAGGAGCCGCACTTGGCAGAGGAACCCCGCGTGCCGCTCAGGCGCATCGTCAAGCTCTTCCACGGCTACCGCGCCCGCCTCGCTCTGGTGGGCACCCTCATCCTGCTGTCGTCACTGGTCTCGCTGGCCTCGCCGTTCCTGCTGCGCGAGGTGCTCGACGTGGCGATCCCGGCGCGCGACGCCGGGCTGCTCACCCTGCTCGCGCTCGGCATGATCCTGGTGGCGGTCACCACGAGCGTCTTCGACGTCCTCCAGACCCTGATCTCCACCACCGTCGGCCAGCGCGTCATGCACGAACTGCGCACCGCCGTCTACAGCCACCTCCAGCGCATGTCGCTGGCCTTCTTCACCCGCACCAGGACGGGCGAGGTCCAGTCGCGCATCGCCAACGACATCGGCGGCATGCAGTCGGTCGTGACCTCCACCGCCACCTCGATCATCTCCAACCTCACCAGCGTGATCGCCACGATCGTGGCCATGATCGCGCTCGACTGGCGGCTGACGGTGGTCTCGCTCCTGCTGCTGCCGCTGTTCGTGTGGATCAGCCGCAAGGTCGGCAAGGAGCGCAGGCGCATCACGGCCGAGCGGCAGCGCAAGCTCGCCGGGCTGGCGTCCATGGTCCAGGAGTCGCTGTCGGTCAGCGGCATCCTGCTCGGCCGCACGATGGGCCGCTCCCCCGAACTGACCCGGCGCTTCACCGGCGCGTCCGGCGAGCTGGCCGACCTGGAGGTCCGCTCCAGCATGGCGGGCCGCTGGCGGCAGTCGTCGATCCAGATCGTGATGGCCGCGATGCCCGCGCTCATCTACTGGGCCGTCGGCTACACCGGCAGCATCTCCGTCGGCACCCTGGTGGCCTTCACCACGCTGCAGGCCGGGATGTTCCGGCCCGCGGTGTCGCTGCTGCGGCTCGGCGTCGAGGTGCAGAGCTCGCTCGCGCTGTTCGGCCGCATCTTCGAGTACCTGGACCTGCCGGTGGACATCCACCCCGGTACGCGCACGCTCCCGGACGTACGCGGCGAGGTCCGCTTCGAGCAGGTCGACTTCTCCTACGGCGAGACGCCCACCCTCACCGGCGTGGACCTCACCGTGCCGGCGGGCACCAGCCTGGCCGTCGTCGGCGAGACCGGCTCGGGCAAGACCACCCTCAGCTACCTGCTGCCCAGGCTGTACGACGTCACGGGCGGCCGGGTGACGATCGACGGCGTGGACGTCCGCGAGCTCACCTTCGACACGCTGGCCGACACCGTCGGCGTGGTCTCCCAGGAGACATACCTGTTCCACGCCTCGATCGCCGACAACCTGCGCTTCGCCAAGCCCACCGCCACCGACGAGGAGTTGGAGGCCGCCGCCCGCGCCGCCCGCATCCACGACCACATCGCCTCCCTGCCCGACGGCTACGACACGCAGGTGGGCGAGCGCGGCTACCGCTTCTCTGGCGGCGAGAAGCAACGCCTGGCCATCGCCAGGACGCTGCTGCGCAACCCGCCGGTCCTGATCCTGGACGAGGCCACCAGCGCCCTGGACACCCAGACGGAGCGGGCCGTCCAGGAGGCACTCGACGTCCTCGCCGAGGGCCGTACCACGATCACCATCGCGCACCGCCTGTCCACGGTCAGGGACGCCGACCAGATCGTCGTCCTGGACCACGGCGAGGTGGTGGAACGCGGCACCCACGACGACCTGATGGCCCGCGGCGCCCACTACGCCGCCCTGGTGAACAGGGACCTGGAGCTGGTGTGAGCGGCGTCCGGACATACTCTCGGTAGGTGCAGAACACCCGATACGCCCCATCCGGCATGGTGTGCAGCGTCGACCACCTCGCGTCCGCCGCCGGGGTCGCGGCGCTCGACCGCGGCGGGTCGGCCGCCGACGCCGCCATCGCCGCGAACGCCGTCCTGGCCGTCGTCGCCCCGCACATGTGCGGGCTGGGCGGTGACCTGTTCGCGCTCGTCCACGACGGGGCGGTGACCGCGCTGAACGCGTCCGGCCGGGCCGGCTCCGGGGCGGACCCGGCCCGGCTGCGCGCCGAGGGGCATCGGCGCATGCCGTACCAGCACGACGTCAGGTCGGTCCCGGTGCCCGGCTGTGTGGACGGCTGGCTCGCCCTGCACGCCAGGTACGGCCGCCTCCCCCTCGCCGACCTGCTCGGACCGGCCGCCCGGCTGGCCCGCGACGGCTTCCCCGTCTCCCCGCTGATGCTCCCCGGCGCGCGGGCCGCCGCCCAGCGGCCGGGCGGCGGCGACTTCGCCCGGGCTCTGACGGCGGGCGAGCGCATGTCCAGGCCCGGCGTGGCGCGCACCCTCGAAGCCATCGGAGCGGGCGGCCGCGACGCCTTCTACCTGGGCGAGTTCGGCGAGGGGCTGATGGAGCTCGGCGGCGGCGAGTACGCGGAGTCCGATCTGGCCGAGCCGAACGCCGACTGGGTCGAGCCGTTGCGGGTGCGCGCGTTCGGCCACGACGTCTGGTCGGTGCCCCCGAACTCGCAGGGTTACCTGCTGCTGATGTCGCTGGCCATCCTGGACGGCCTGGACCTGCCCGCCGATCCCCGCCACCCCGGGTGGGCGCACCTGCTGTCGGAGGCCGCCCGTATCTCCGGCCACGACCGGCCGGCCGTGCTCCACGAGGGCGCGGAGAACGTCCTGTCCCCCGGTGAGATCGCCCGGCGGCGGGCGCTGGTCGACCCGGCCGCGAGGCTGCGCCTGCGCGCGCCCGCCGGCGCCGGCGACACGACCTACCTGTGCGCGGTCGACGGTGACGGCCTGGGCGTCTCGCTGATCCAGTCGAACGCGTCCGGCTTCGGCAGCATGCTCTTCGAACCCCGTACCGGGATCAACCTCCACAACCGCGGCATCGGCTTCTCCCTGGAGGCCGGCCATCCCGCCGAGTACGGGCCGGGCCGCCGCCCGCCGCACACGCTGGCGCCCGCGCTGATCACCCGTCCGGGCGGCGAGCTGCGCACGGTCGTCGGCACGATGGGCGGGGACGCGCAGCCGCAGATCCTGCTCCAGATCATCACCAGGCTCCTCAGGCACGGGCAGTCGCCGGGCCAGGCCGTCTCCGCGCCCCGCTGGAAGCTGAGCACCGGCAACGGCTTCGACACCTGGGACGCCCCCGACGGCCAGGGGCTGGAGCTGGAGGAGGGCGCGTCCTGGGCGGACGGCCTGGCCGCGCTCGGCCATCAGGTGGCCCCGCTGCCGTACGGGAGCGCGTTCGGCCACGCCCACCTGATCGACGTCCACCCCGACGGGATGCTGGCCGGAGCCGCCGACCCGCGCGCCGTCATCGGCGCGGCGATCGGGCGCTGACGCGGGGCGCGGGACCTCGGGGCGCGGGACCTCGGGGCGCGGGACAAGGCAGGGCTGTCCCGGCCCAAGGGATGCCAAGTCAGAGGATTCGCGACTGGTCGCTGGGTAGAGAGCGACGTATGACCGAACAACCTCCGGACCGATACGGCTACAGCGACGAGCAGGGGATCGAGGTCGAGGAGTGGAACGACGACCTGGGCCTCCGGCACGAGATCACGGAGAACGACCCCGGGCACGCGTACACGCTCGACGAGCGGCTGCGCTGGGAGAAGCCGGAGCGCGCGCACGCGCCCCGGACCGGGCACCGGATCACCCAGCCCGACGAGGGCCTGGCATCCGACACCGAGAAGGACGAGGTCGGCCAGGACTGGGGCGAGGACGGCGGAGACTTCTCCGCCGAGGAGCGCGCCGTCCGCGTCGACCGCGATGAAGACCTCAGCTGAGCCGCGCCAGGGCGGGCAGCAGGGCGTGCAGATCGTCGGCGATCACGTCGGCGGCCTTCGCCGCCGGCCGCTCGGCGTGCAGGTAGCCCCACGGGCCGCGGCGCAGCAGCGCCGTGCGCATGCCCGCCCTGCCTGCGGGCAGCACGTCGTTGTCGAGCCGGTCGCCGACGTAGAGGATCTCGCCGGGCTCGCGGCCCGCGACCGCGGCGACCCTGGCGAAGAACTCGGGCGCGGGCTTGGAGACGCCCCAGCCCTCGGAGGTGTGCACCGAGTCGACCGGCAGGCCCATCGCGATCAGCGCGTCGTAGGCCCTGGCGGGCTGGTTGCCCGCGATGATCACCTGGTATCCGGCCTGCCCCAGGGCGCCCAGCGCCTCGCGGACGTCGGGGTAGAGATCGTCGGCGTCGAAGTGGTTGCGCAGGCTGTCGGGCTCGTCGCGGGCCCAGGCGGCGAGCTCCGCCTCGATGTCCAGGCCGGGGCGCACCAGCTCGAAGGCGTCGCGGTGGGAACGGTCCAGGGCGGCCATCCCGCCGAGCGCGCCCATCATCACGAACCCGCTCACGCCCAGGCGGTCGGCCCAGCGCGACCAGATGCGCGTCTCGTCGATGAGCGTCTCGCCCACGTCGAGCACCACTGCCTTGATCATCAAACCTCCCAGTCGGTCGTCCCCCCACTTTACGGATCAAATCCGCATATCTCGAAGGGGACCTTTCATGAAGCAGCAGGGCGACGACGCCAAGAACCGGCAGCTCGACGAGGACCGCGTTCCCGCTGACGATCTCCCGATGACCACCGACCAGGGCGTCCGGGTCGACGACACCGACAACTCGCTCAGGGCGGGCCTGCGCGGGCCCACGATCATGGAGGACTTCCACTTCCGCGAGAAGATCACCCGTTTCGACCATGAACGCATCCCCGAGCGCGTCGTCCACGCCCGGGGGGCCGGCGCGTACGGCGAGTTCGAGCTCTACGAGCCGCTCACCGACCTGACCAGCGCCCGGTTCCTCACCGACACCTCCGTCAGGACGCCGGTCTTCGTGCGGTTCTCCACCGTCGGGGGGTCGCGCGGCTCCGCCGACACCGTACGGGACGTGCGCGGCTTCGCCACCAAGTTCTACACCAGCGAGGGCAACTTCGACCTGGTCGGCAACAACTTCCCCGTCTTCTTCATCCAGGACGGGGTCAAGTTCCCCGACTTCGTGCACGCGGTCAAGCCGGAGCCGCACAACGAGATCCCGCAGGCGCAGTCAGCGCACGACACGTTCTGGGACTTCGTCCAGCTCCAGCCCGAGACGCTGCACATGGTGATGTGGCTGATGTCCGACCGGGCCATCCCGCGCAGCTTCCGCATGATGCAGGGCTTCGGCGTGCACACGTTCCGGCTCGTGAACGCCGCCGGGGAGGCGACGTTCGTGAAGTGGCACTGGCGTCCCAAGCTCG
The DNA here is from genome assembly GCF_040614375.1 of Nonomuraea sp. NPDC005983. NCBI lineage: Bacteria > Bacillati > Actinomycetota > Actinomycetes > Streptosporangiales > Streptosporangiaceae > Nonomuraea > Nonomuraea sp. NPDC005983. The sequence goes on along the minus strand of NZ_JBEXUP010000161.1, from coordinate 13,454 downwards.
GCACGCACTCACTGGTCTGGGACGAGGTGCTGCGCATCCAGGGCAACGACCCCGACTTCAACCGCCGCGACCTGTGGGAGGCGATCGAACGCGGCGCCTTCCCCGAGTACGACCTGTGCGTGCAGCTCGTGCCCGAGTCGTCCGAGCACGACTTCGAGTTCGACCTGCTGGACCCGACGAAGATCATCCCTGAGGAGCTGGTGCCGCTGCGGCCCATCGGGAAGATGACGCTCAACCGCAACCCGCAGAACTTCTTCGCCGAAACCGAGCAGGTGGCCTTCCACCTGGGCAACGTGGTGCCGGGCATCGACTTCACCAACGACCCGCTGCTTCAGGGCCGGCTCTTCTCCTACCTGGACACGCAGCTGCTCAGGCTGGGCGGGCCCAACTTCCCGCAGATCCCGATCAACCGGCCGCTCGCGGACGTCCGCAACGACCAGCGCGACGGCTTCCACCAGCATCTGATCCACGAGTCGCGCACCAGCTACGCGCCGAACTCGATCAGCGGCGGCCACCCGGCGGCCACCGAGGGCTACCGCCACTACCAGGAGCGAGTGGACGGCTCCAAGATCCGCAAGCGCAGCCCCAGCTTCGACGACCACTACAGCCAGGCCACGCTGTTCTGGAACAGCATGTCGTCCTGGGAGAAGGAGCACATCGTCGCCGCGTTCCTGTTCGAGCTCGGCCACGTGGAGCGCAGGACCATCAAGGAGGGCGTGCTCGGCCACCTGGCGTCCATCCACCCCGACCTGGCGTCGCAGGTGGCGCGCGGGCTCGGCCTGCAGGCGCCGCAGGGCCCGCGGGTCCACGCCACGGCCTCACCGGCGCTCAGCCAGGCCGACCAGCCCAGGAGCGTGGCCACCCGCAAGATCGCCATCCTGATGGCCGACGGTACCGACGCGGGGGCGGTGAAGGCGCTGAGGCAGCGTCTGGAGGAGCAGGGCGCGATCTGCGAGGTGGTGGCGCCGCACGAGGGCAGGGTCGCCGACGTCCCTGTGGACCGGCAGCTCAGCGCGGTCAACTCGGTCGTCTACGACGCGGTGGTCGCCTCGGACGGCGCCGTGCTGTCACAGCTGGGCCGCGCCACGTTCTTCGTCGCCGAGGCCTTCAAGCACGGCAAGGCCATCGGCGCGGTGGGGACGGGCACGCTGCTCCTGGACGCGGCGCGGCTGCCGGGCGACCAGGGGGTGGTGAAGGGCGACGACATCGCCCAGCCGTTCGCGGAGGCGGTCGCGGCCCACCGCTTCTTCGACAGGGACGTCACCACCCTCCCCGCCTGACGCGCAACCCCGGCCGCCTTCCCCGCAAGGGAGGCGGCCGTTTGCCGAAGCGCTTCTGACTTGACCCGAGGAATGCGATACTTAGCGTGCTCGTTCGAGTACGGAGGGAGAGTTATGGTGGTTACCATGGCGATCAGAGATCACGCCGAGCTTGTGAAGGCGGATGACAAACGCATGCCCACGACAGCTCGAGAGCTTTTCGACGCCCTACCCGAAATGCCCGGCTTCCGGGCCCATGTCATCGAAGGAAACCTGATCGTGTCCCCCGTTGGCACCCCCGAACACGCTGATTGCGCCATGGAGCTTTACGCAGCACTCCTTCCCATCATGCGCGCGAATGGATGGAAAGGCCGCTCCGGAAACGTCGATGTGTGCATCGACGGGCCGCGAGACCCTGTTGAACCCGACTTCGTTCTCGCTCCGTCCGACTGTCCCCGATGGGGCGACCGGGAGTTGCTGTCCTCCGGGCTGATCATGGTCGCCGAGGTGGTCTCGGCCGGTAGCACACACAGCGATCGCGTGGAGAAACCCGCCGTCTACGCCACCGGGCAGGTGCCGATCTACCTCCTGATCGATCCCGTCGCAAAACCTCCCGCCGTCACGGTGTTCAGCGAAATCAAGGACGGCGCCTACAGCACGACCACCACGGTGTCGATCGGCAGCCCGCTCCGCCTCCCCGACCCGATCGACTTCGAGCTCGACACCTCGATCTTCAAGGCGTGAGCTTCTCCATCGCCTTGGCGATGCGCTTCTCCGAGACCGGCGTGGGGGTGCCGAGAGTCTGGGCGAAGAAGCTGACCCGCAGTTCCTCGATCATCCAGCGGATCTCCAGCACGTCGGGGTCCGCCCTCCGGGCCGGCGGCAGCTTGGCCAGGACGTCGTGGTAGTCGTCCTCGACCTTGTGGACCCGGTCCATCCACTCCTCGTCGCGCCACGGCTCCTCCGGGAGCTTGGTGAGGCGGCGTTCGAGGGCGCGGAGGTAGCGCAGGATGTCGGGCAGGCGCCGGTGGCCGGTGGCCGTGACGAAGCCCGCGTAGACGAGCTTGCCGAGCTGGTCGCGGATGTCGTCGGCCGAGGCGCTGCCGCGCTGCGAGTCGAGCAGGGTGCCCGCCGCGTGCCAGACGCTGAGGATCTGCTCCACCTTCGCCAGCACGTCGGCGGCCGTGTCGAACAGCTCTGACCGTACGTGCTGGTAGAGCCGGTCGAACGAGACCGGGTCCCAGGCGGGGCCGCCAAGGTCGGCCATGAGCTTGTCGACCGCCGCGTTCACCACGTCGTCGAAGAGCGCCACCGCGCCGCCGTGCGGGCTGCGCGACAGGGCCAGCTTGGCCTGGTTCGACAGGCCGCCCAGCAGGGACTTGGCGGGGTTGGTGACGTTCAGCAGCAGGAGACGGCGGGTGCCGGGCCAGTGGGAGCGGCGCTGCTCCGCCTGCGTCTCGTAGATCTTGATGGAGACCGAGTCGCCGTCGTCGACGAGGGCCGGGTAGCCCTTCATGCGGCCCTGCTCGAACACCGTGGGGAGGGTGCCGAAGCTCCAGGTGTGCAGGCCGGTCTGCTCCAGGTCGTCGGCGGCGGCCGAGAGGGTCTGGCGCAGTCGCGGCGCGAGCCGCCGCTTCAGCGCGTCGAGGTCCTTGTCCTCGGCGATGGTCCGCTTGCGCTCGTCGATCACCCGGTACGTGATGCGCAGGTGGTCGGGCACCTGGTCGAGCTGCCAGGCGTCGTGCGGCACCCGCACCCCGGTCAGCCGCAGCAGCTCCCGTTCGACCGCCTCCAGCAGCGGCTCGCCGCCCTGCCTGACCCCGGCCAGCACCTGCTTGGCGTAGTTGGGCGCAGGGACGAAGTTGCGGCGCAGGTTCTTCGGCAGCGACCTGATCAGCGCGGTGATCAGGTCTTCGCGCAGGCCGGGGATCTGCCAGTCGAACCCGTCGGAGCTGACCTGGTTGAGCACCTGGAGCGGAACGTGCACGGTGACACCGTCGGCGTCGGCGCCGGGCTCGAACTGGTAGGTCAGCTTCATCCGCTGACCGAGCTGGCGCCAGGCGTCGGGGTAGTCGCGGGCGCTGACGTCGGCGCCCTCGTTGACCAGCATCTCCGGTGAGAAGGTGAGCAGGTCGGGGGTGTCGGCGCGGGCTTTCTTCCACCACGAGTCGAAGTGCCGCGCCGAGACCACGTCGGCGGGGACCCGCTGGTCGTAGAAGTCGAACAGGGCCTCGTCGTCGACCATGATGTCGCGGCGGCGCGCCCGGTTCTCCAGCTCCTCGACCTCGTCGAGCAGCTTGCGGTTCTCGCGGAGGAACTGGTGGTGGCTGTCCCAGTCGCCCTCGACCAGCGCGTGGCGGATGAACAGCTCCCGGGCCAGCTCGGCGTCGATCCGGCCGTAGTTGACCTTCCGCCCGACCACCAGCGGCAGGCCGTACAGGGTGACCTTCTCCAGCGCGATGACCGCGCCCTGCTTCTTCTCCCAGTGCGGCTCGGAGTAGCTGCGCTTGACCAGGTGCTGGGCGAGCGGCTCGACCCAGTCAGGCTCGATCTTCGCGTTCACCCGCGCCCACAGCCGGGACGTCTCGACCAGCTCGGCCGACATCACCCACTGCGGCTGCTTCCTGGCCAGCGCCGAGCCGGGGAAGACGGCGAAACGGGCGTTGCGCGCGCCGAGGTACTCCTGGATCGGCCTGCGCCCGTCGGAGGCGCGTTTCTCCATGACCTCCTTGACGCCGACGTGCGACAGCAGCCCGACCAGCAGGGACACGTGCACCTGGTGCGGGTCGGCGGGCTGCGCGTTGGGCTGGACGCCGAGCGACTGGCGGATCTGGCTGTAGATGTCCTGCCACTCGCGTACCCGCAGGTAGTTGAGGAACTCGGCCTTGCACAGCCGCCGGAAGGCGCTGGAGGACAGCTCCTTCTGCTTGTCGCGCAGGTGGTTCCACAGGTTGAGGTAGGACAGGAAGTCGGACTCGGGGTCGGCGAAGCGGCGGTGCTTCTCGTCGGCCTGCTGCTGCTTGTCGGTGGGACGTTCCCGGGGGTCCTGGATCGACAGCGCGGCCGCGATCACCATGACCTCGCGCAGGCAGCCGTTCTTCTCCGCCTCCAGCACCATGCGCCCCAGCCGTGGGTCGACCGGCAGGTTGGCCAGCTTGCGGCCGGTCGGCGTGAGCTGGCCGTGGCCGTCGAAGGCGCCCAGCTCGTGCAGCAGGCTGACGCCGTCCTTGACCTGGCGGCGGTCGGGCGGCTCGACGAACGGGAACGCCTCGATGTCGCCGAGCCCGATCGAGGTCATCTGCAGGATGACGGAGGCGAGGTTGGTGCGCAGGATCTCGGGGTCGGTGAACTCCGGCCTGGCGAGGAAGTCCTCCTCCTCGTACAGCCTGATCGCGATGCCGTCGGAGGTGCGTCCGGAGCGCCCCTTGCGCTGGTTGGCGCTGGCCTGGGAGATGGCCTCGATCGGCAGGCGCTGCACCTTGGTGCGGTGGCTGTAGCGGGAGATGCGGGCGTAGCCGGGGTCGACGACGTACTTGATGCCGGGGACGGTCAGCGACGTCTCGGCCACGTTGGTGGCCAGCACGATGCGGCGGCCGGTGTGGCGCTGGAAGACGCGGTGCTGTTCGGCGGCGCTCAGCCTGGCGTACAGCGGCAGCACCTCGGTGTTGCGGAAGTCGGCTTTGGCGAGCGCGTCGGCGGCGTCGCGGATCTCCCGCTCACCCGACAGGAAGACCAGGATGTCGCCGGGGCCCTCACCGACGAGCTCGCGGCAGGCGTCGACGATGCCCTGCGTCTGGTCGTCCTCCTCGTCGAGCGGACGGTAGCGGACCTCGACCGGGTAGGTGCGGCCGGAGACCTCGATGATCGGGGCGTCGTCGAAGTGCCGGGAGAAGCGCTCGGGGTCGATGGTGGCGCTGGTGATGACGACCTTGAGGTCGGGACGTTTCGGCAGCAGCTGCTTGAGGTAGCCGAGGATGAAGTCGATGTTGAGGCTGCGCTCGTGCGCCTCGTCGATGATCAGCGTGTCGTACTGTTCGAGCAGCCGGTCGTTCTGCAGCTCGGCCAGCAGGATGCCGTCGGTCATCAGCTTGACCAGGGTGCGGTCGCTCGCCTGGTCGGTGAAGCGGACCTTGTAGCCGACCACCTGGCCGAGCTCGGTGCCGAGCTCCTCGGCGATACGCTCGGCCACGGTGCGGGCGGCGATGCGGCGCGGCTGGGTGTGACCGACCAGGCCCCTGACCCCGCGGCCCAGCTCCAGGCAGATCTTGGGGATCTGGGTGGTCTTGCCGGAGCCGGTCTCGCCCGCGATGATCACGACCTGGTTGTCGCGGATCGCGGCGAGGATGTCGTCCTTGCGCTGGGCGACCGGCAGGTTCTCCGGATAGGACACCTCCGGCACGGCCTCACGGCGGCGGGCCAGGCGTTGCTCGGCGCGTTCCACGTCGGCGAGGATCTCCGCGGCGATCTTCTCCCTGGCTTCGCGGGAGCGCACCCGGCGCACGCCATCGAGCCTGCGCCGCAGCCGCCGCTGGTCGCGCGGCATGAGCTCGGGCAGGCGTGACTGCAGTTCGGTGAACGGAGAGGACAACGCGGCGATTCCCATACTGCTGACAAGGATATTTGAGCCCCGCAAGCCCGGAGCCAACGGCCTATCGTGCCCGACGGCCGTCGCCTGGCGCATCCGATTATCCCGTGATTGCCCACGGCGGGCCCACTCTCCCCAGAGTTGCGTCGTGGGCAATCACGGTCACTAGTAAGACTCTCAAGGAGCCCGTGTGGTTGCGTCCTCTCCCGACGATCTTTGTTGACCGCCCGTCGGGGGCCGGCGAAGGAGAGCGTCCGCCCGAACGGCCCGTCGACGGGCGGCGTGGGCGCGGTCGCGATCAGAGGGCGGCGCGCGCGGCGCCGATGATGCCGGCCTCGTTCTCCAGGGAGGCGGGCACGATCGGCGTGTCGATGTGGACGTGCGGCAGGAACTTGTCGGCCTTCTTGCTCGCTCCTCCGCCGATGATGATCAGCGACGGCGAGAACAGCATCTCCACATGCCGCAAGTACTCCTCCACCCGATCGGCCCACTTCTCCCAGCTCAGCTCGTGCTCCTCGCGGGCGAGGGCCGAGGCGCGCTGCTCGGCGTCCTTGCCGTGGAGCTCCAGGTGCCCCAGCTCGGTGTTGGGCACCAGGACGCCGTCCCTGAACAGCGCGCTGCCGATGCCCGTGCCGAACGTCAGCATGAGGACGGTGCCGCGCTGGTCGCGGCCCCTGCCGAAGGCGACCTCGGCCAGACCGGCGGCGTCGGCGTCGTTCAGCACACGCACACCGCCGAACAGCTCCTTCGCGTCCACGCCGATCCAGGAGTGGTGGACGTTGGCGGCGGTCATCACCACCCCGTCGACCACGACTCCCGGGAACGTGACGCCGATCGGCCCCTCCCACGAGAAGTGCTTGACGATCTGCGCCACCACCTCGGCGACCGGCGCCGGTTTGGCGGGTTGCGGGGTGGGAATGCGCAGGCGCTCCTGGGTGAGCGTGCCCGCGTCCGTGTCCACGGGCGCGCCCTTGATGCCGGAACCACCGATGTCGATGCCGAGAACGTCCATGTCCGTTCACTTTCCCGTAGGAGGCGAATATTCACGAACCCTACTGAACCGGGTCCGTGCCGCCCGCGTATCACCCGTCACAAGCGCTAACAAGGAGGCACGGATGCGGCCACGCATCATCACGCTCTGCGCTGTTGCTGTCGTTCTGGGAGCGACGCTCGCCACCCCTGCAGAGGCCACGACCAGAACGCGGTTCGACGTCGTCAACCTCGTGTCGGATATCAAGGGCAAGGCCGTCGTCACCGATGCGAAGCTGGTCAACCCGTGGGGGCTGGCCATGGGCAAGACCTTGTGGGTCTCCGCCACGGGCACCGGCACCGCCACCGTCTACTCCGGCACGGGTAAGAAGGAGCAGACCGAGGTCGCCATCCCGGGCGGTGCGCCAACGGGCCAGGTGTTCAACTCGGGGCAGGGCTTCACCGTCAAGGGCAAGCCCGCCACCTTCATCTTCGCCAGCCCCAGCGGCGCGATCACGGGCTGGAACGCCGAGGCCGACCCGAAGAACGCGATCATCGCGGCGTTCACGCGCGGGGCCGACTACAAGGGCCTGGCCCTCGTCCAGACCGACAACGGCGACTTCCTGCTGGCCGCGGACTTCGCGAACCGGCGTGTGAACGCGTTCAACGAGGACTTCCGTCAGATCAAGCTGGCCCGCTCGCAGTTCAGGGACCCGGCGGTCCCCTCCAACTACTCGCCGTTCAACGTGGCCGTGGCGAACGATCACGTCTGGGTGGCCTACGCCCAGCGCGACCCCGCCACCGGCAAGTCCGTCGCGGGCGCGGGCAAGGGCATCGTCAGCCAGTTCACCCTGGACGGACGCCTCACCGGGCGCATCGCCCGGGTCGGCCTCAACGCGCCGTGGGCGATCACCGCCGCGCCGCGCTCCTTCGGCCAGTACTCGGGCGCGCTGCTGGTCGGCAACTTCGGCGACGGCACCATCCACGCCTACAAGCGCAGCCGCCACCTCGGCCCGCTGCTCGACTCCGCCGGCAAGCCGATCGTGCTGCCCGGCCTGTGGGACCTGGAGCCCGGCACCGCCGCGACCGGCGGGGAGAACGCGCTCTGGTTCGCGGCGGGCATCGACAAGGCCCAGCACGGCCTGCTGGGCCTGATCAGGTTCGGCGCCGCCAGGACCACCACGCCGACACCGTCGACCACCACCCCGCCGACCACCAAGGCCACCAAGGCCGCCACCCCGCCGCCCAGTCGGTCGCCCTACCAGGGCTACTGACCCCGCTGACGTTTCCGGCACGGTCGGCGCGAGCCGTGCCGGAAACACCCCTCTCACCAGGGCGGCGATACAGTCGCAGCGTGAACGATCAATCCTTCAGCGAGTGGCTGCGCCTGCAGTGCGAACCTGAGTGGACGGCGGTGGTCACCCACCCGTTCGCGATGGCGATCACGACGGGCGAGGCCGACATGCGGCACTACCTGGAGCAGGACTTCCAGTTCGTCGACTCCTTCACGGCGCTGCTCGGGGCCGCCGTGGCGAGCGCGGACACCTTCGAGGCGCGCGTCCCGTACGGGCGTTTCCTGGGGCAGGTGGCGACCGCCGAGGAGAAGACGTACTTCCACCGGGCGCTCGAGGCGCTGGGCGGGAGCACGGCGGCGCGGCTCGAGCCGGTGACGGAGGCGTTCAGGCAGCTCATGGACGAGGTCCGGGCCGCACAGGACTACCCGCGGATCGTCGCGGTGCTGTGCGTGGCCGAGTGGAGCTACCTGGGCTGGGCGTCGCGGACCGTCGAGCCGCCGCCCGAGAGCTTCGTCCACCGGGAGTGGATCGAGCTGCACGAGGGCGAGGAGTTCAGGGCCTGGGTCGGCTTCCTGCGGGGCGAGCTCGACCGGCTCGGCCCCGACCTGGACGAACGCAGGCGGGACGAGGTGCTCGGCACGTTCAGGCGGGCCGTCGAGCTGGAGCGAGACTTCTTCGACATGGCCGCCGGCGGCTGATCATTTGATGGGCCAGGTGACGGTGCGCGTCAGCGATCCGCGCGTGTCGAAGGACCTGGCCCACCCCAGCTCTTCGAGGCGTCCGTTCTCCTGGTTGATCGGCCCTGTCTTGACGCCGTGCTCCATCCGGTTGAAGTTGTACCGGTCGTAGACGTTGACCGTGAGCTCCATGGTGGCCTGGTTGCCGTGGATCTTGACGTCGCCGCTGCCCCAGACCGCGCTGTGGCCGAGCAGGTTGTGCCAGTTCTTCGTCTCCATGGGCAGCGCCGCCTTCGGCGCGCCCGTCATCTGGAACTCGTTGCGGCCGCTCTCCCTGTGGAGGCGCTCGGCGTTGTCCTGCGCCTGGCGGATCGCCGCCTCGACAGAGTCGCGAACGCCCTTGTCCTCGCGGTACGCGCGCTCGAAGTCGACGTCGAAGTCGGTGCCGGAGCCGTCGAGGTAGTGCTTGTAGGCGGCGGCCGCGTCGCCGATGAAGGGTGTCGACTCGCCGCCGCGCATCAAGCCGCGCCACTTGTACCAGAGCGCGTAGTCCTTCGCCGTGGGCTTGGCGTCGGGGTCGTACGGCCAGGGGTTGTCGTAGCGGATCCCGGGATCCTGGGGAGGGCCGAGCTTGTACTCGCCCGACCACGGGCCGCCCTTGGGGAGATCCGGCGGGCCGTGCGGGTGCCGCTCGGGCCTTTCGGCCAGCAGGAACGCGCCGCCCGCGGCCGCCGTCAGCGCGCCGACGTCGGCGAGTGACCTGCGCAGCCGCGGCTTGGCCGGGAAGTTGGGCGGCTTGGCGCCGAGCATGCGGCGCAGGCGGGTCTCGACGGCCCTGATCAGCTTCCGGCCGAAGTACCGCTCGAACTTGACGCGCAGGTTCGCGACGGCTCGCCTGGCGAACACACGCAGGATCGAGACGCTGCCGCGCGCCCGGAGGGCGGCGAGCACGCCGATCCCGCCGGAGACCAGGCTCGTGGCCACGGCCCAGGCCAGGACCATGAACACGTAGGCCGCGAGCAGCCTCAGGATCGCCTTGACGATCTCGATGACGCGGGCGAGCAGGTCGAGACCGTCTGCCAGCACGTTCAGGGAGACCGCGAGAGCCTGCAGGTGCCCGCGCTGCTCGCCGTCGTCGTGGTACTCGGCCCAGCGACGGTTCAGCTCGTCCATGTGGTCGCCGGCGTTGTTCGTCGCGGCGTGCGCGACCGCGCCGTGAGCCGCCGGGTTCACCTCGCTGGACAGAGCGGTGGCGCAGCCGCGGATGGCCGTGGCGCACGCGCGTACGTGGTCTTCGTCCTCCCTCGGCCACTCCACGTTGAGCTCGCGGAACGCGGATTCCAGGTGGGCGGGGAGCGTGATCGCCATGCGGGTCAGGCCTTGCGGACGGCGTCCGGCTGGTCAAGGGCGTGGACGGTGGCCTCGGCGTCGAGCTCGCCGGCGCGCAGGTCGTCCGCCATGGTGCGCAGGCCGTCCCCGGTCAGGTGGAGGTTGCCGTGCAGGTGCCCGCAGGCCTGGTGGAGCAGGTCGGAGAGCTGGTCCATGGCCATGCCGGTGGCGCTGCCGCCGAACGCCGTCCCCCCGGTGCCGTGCACCGCTGCCAGCAGGTTGTCGGTGTGCCGCCGGAACAGGGCGGCGGCGTCCTGGAGGTGCCGCCCCGCGCCGTCCAGCGACGCGTGATCGAACCGGAGTTCCTGGCTCACCATCCACCTCGTACGCCGATGCCCCACGTCATGCCAGATCACCCTATCGTCCATCCTGTCCCACCTTTCAGTCGAATGGCAGATTTCGGCCGCGCTGGTTCGCGCCCCGAGACAGGGCTGACCTGGTGATCTTGCGGGTGGTAACTCCATGATGTCACCCTTGTGCCGACCCTCCCGGAACAAAGGAAGGCGTTCATGGCCCAGGAACGCGAAGGCCAGCAGAAGCCGGCATCGATCAGCACGTCGGACCTGTGGAACCTGGAAGCCGACCCGGCACGTCTGGAGACGCTGGCGGAGACCTGGCGCACCCTGGGGAGCAGGGCGAGGTCCGCGCAGGGCAAGGTCCACGACGCCGCGCAGCACGTGTTCTCCAAGGAGCACTGGACGGGCCTGACCGCCGACTCCTTCAACGACTACCGCAAGAGGCTGACCTCCGACGTCGAGGTGTTCGGCGCATGGGCGACCAACATCGCCGACACGCTCGACATCACAGCCACCACGCTGCGCGTGCAGCAAGGGCTCCTGGACGACGAGAAGAAGAAGATCAGCGCGGTGCCGTCGACCACGGACCTTTCCGGAGTGACCTTCCACCCGAAGGACGAGGAGCAGTCGAGCCTGGTCACGAGCGCGATCTCGGCGGCCAAGGAGATCCGCGGGCGCGTCGACGACGTGCTCGACGAGAAGCGCCAGGACCTGAAGTTCTACACCGAGCAGTTCGACGAGATAGCCAAGCAGTGGAAGCCGCGCTCGGTGCGACTGGTGAACCTCAACGTCGGCCAGGGCGCCGGCAACTCCCCCGGCAACTCCGACGGCACGGACTCCGGGAAGGACATCGACACCATCGCGCAGACGATCGCCGACCAGAACGCGGACATCGCCACTGTGCAGGAGGTCTTCAAGCACGACATGGCGAACCTCGAGGAGGAGCTCGAAGAGCGCACCGGCGACAACTGGGACGTCAAGTTCGAAGAGGCGAGCACGAAGTACCACGCCGGCGACGGAGTGTCCATCTTCGGGCTCAAGGTGCCCGTCGTCGACGACGTCGCCTTCGCCCCGTTCGGCAATGCCGTGCTCGTCCGCGAGGGCGACGTCATCGACGGCACGGGAGACAGCGACCGGATCAAGCTCGACGTGCCCGGCGGCAAGATCGACGTTCCGGCCAACGAGCCCGGGGGCGGCAGCCACCGGATCGACGACGGCGAGGGCCGGTCCGCGGCCAGAACCGAGATCAACATCAAGCCCAGGTGAGCGGGCGGCCTACCAGTTCGGGATCTCCACGTCGACCCGCTGGCCGTCGTGGTCGGAGGTGGCCCCGTCGAACAGCGCGGGCTGCCCGTCCATGGTGAAGGCCGGTGAGCCGGCCACGTGGTCGATGCGGGTGCCCGAGGGCGAGGTGCCGACGACCTTCCCGTCGTCGTTGGTCGCGCCCGAGTAGACCGTGTAGCCGTCGTCCTGGAAGGCGTGGATGGCGGCGCCGGAGGAGGTGTTCTTCGGGTCGACGCCGTTGTTCGTCACGGCGTTGAGGTCGGCGCCCAGCAGCGACGGGCCGCCGTTCATGGCGTCGTGCAGCTTGTCGATCTGACCGGTGCGCACGTAGTCGTCGTAGCCGTGCAGGCCGTGGCTGTGCACGTGGGCGCTGTAGACGTCGAAGCCCTTGCTCGCACCGGCGAAGAGCCTGTCGGCGACCTTGTCGTCGAGCTCTTTGAAGGCCTTGATGACCTTGCGGAGCCGCGCCTCGTCGGAGTCGAGCACTCCGGCGAGGATCTCCGCCAGCCTGTCGGCGGCGACCTGCAGGTCAGCGTGCGCGGACCCCGCCGGGTTCGCCTTGCCGGTGTTGCCGAACGCGTTGGCGCTGGGCACGCTCGGCACCGGCACGTAGGTGACGGCTCCGGGGCCTGCGGCCAGGGCCGTGCGGCCCTCCTCCACCTTCTTGCGAGCCTCGTCGACCTGGTCGGCCAGCTTGCTCACCGGGTCGAACTTCATGCTTGCCTCGTCGCCCATGGCCGCCCAGCCTAGCCACCGCGTGATCGGACCGTCCACATCACGCGGTGGCCGTCTCGCTGCGACCTCAGAGCACAGCCGCGAGGTCGGCGACGCCCCGGTAGTGGACGCCGGTCATGCCGAGCGCCCTGGCGGCCTCCACGTTCTCCAGGCGGTCGTCGACGAACAGGCAGCGCTCGGGAGCGGCTCCCGCCCGTTCCGCGGCGATCTCGTAGATCCGCCTGTCGGGCTTGGCCACCCCCACCTGGGCGCTGCTGACCACGTCGTCGGCGAAGTAGGCCAGGCCCAGGCGGTCGAGGTGCTCCTCCAGGGTGTCCATGGCGTTGGTCACCAGGATCACCGGCACCCGTTCCTGGGCCTTCGCGAGCAGCGCCCTGACGTCCTCGTCCACCCAGAACGGCACGTCGGCGAAGTCGGCGACGGCCTGCCTGGCGCGTTCGTCGCCGCCCAGCGCGACGGCGAGCGCCTCCGCCCACTCCGCCGCGGTGATCGTGCCGAGCACCGCGGGTGTCATGAGGTCGGGGGCGAAGGCGGTCTTCATGACCGGGAGGCCGTAGCGGGCCTCGATGGCGGCCTGCGCGGCGTGGTCGAACTGGCGGAGCACGCCGTCGAAGTCGCAGAGAACTGCGTCGTAGGGGGTCACAACCACCCATTGTGCTGGGCCAGGCGGGCTGCCTCGATCCGGTTCCTGGTGTGGGTCTTGCCGATGGCCGACGACAGGTGGTTGCGGACCGTGCTCTCCGACAGGTGCAGCCGGCCCGCCACGTCCGCGATGGTGGAGCCGTCGAGAGCGGCGGCGAGCACGTCGCGCTCGCGGTCGGTGAGGGGGCTGGGCCCGGCGTTGAGGGCGGCGGCGGCCAGGGCCGGGTCGATGATCCGCTCCCCGGCCACCGCCCGGCGGATGGCCGCCGCCAGTTCCTCCACGGGCCCGTCCTTGACCAGGAAGCCGGCGGCCCCGGCCTCCA
>NZ_JBEXUP010000160.1:0-19164 GCF_040614375.1 Nonomuraea sp. NPDC005983 | reverse complement strand
ACCGCCAGGCCCATCTCCAGCACCACCGCCACCGCCACCTGCGGCGCGCCCGCGGGGGCGAAGGCGGTGACGAGGGTGTCGCCGTCCTCCGTGGTGGCCGCCCTGGCCGCCACGGCCATGCCCGGCGCCGCCGCCGAAGCGCCCGCCCACGCCGGGCTGACACCCGCCGACATCATCGCGGCGAGCTGCCCGGCCTGGTCCGGCCGCAGAACGGTGCGGTAGGGGGTCGGGTCGGCGCGGTTGATGATCGAGCCGTCCACAAGGCGCACCTCCTCCACGAGGTACGGGCGCATCAGCACGCCGTCGTTCGCCACGGCCGCCGACATCATCGCGGTCATCAGCGGGGTGACGCTGTCGTCATGCCAGCCGATGGCCGACATCGCGGTCTGCGGCCGGTCCAGGGTGTTGGCGGGGTAGGTGCTCGGCGCCACCTCCAGGGGGATGCGCAGGTCGTCGTTGAAGGCGAACGCCTCGGCCTGCTCGCGGATCGTGTCCTGGCCCAGCTGGAGACCGACCGAGGCGAACGCGGTGTCGCAGGACAGCCGGAAGGCGGCGGCGAGCGACGGATGGCCGCTGCCGCACGGGCGGCCATCCGGGGTCCACAGGCGGTCGTCGGCGCCGGGGAGCGGCAGGGCCGCGGGGGCGTCCAGCCTGGTGGTGGGCGCGTACTCGCCCGAGGTCAGCGCGGCGGCGGCCGTGACGATCTCGAAGGCGGCGCCCGGCGGGTAGGTCTGGTCGATCGCGCGGTTGACCAGGGGGCGCGACGGGTCCCTGCTGAGCCGGGCGTCCACCTGCGTCAGCGCCTTGGGGTCGAGGGTGGTGAAGGCGTTGGGGTCGTAGGACGGGTAGCTGGCCATGGCGAGGATCGCGCCGGTCGCCGGGTTGACGGCCACCACCGCCCCGGGGCGTCCCGAAGCCTTGAGCCCCTGGTAGGCGGCCCACTGGACGCGGTCGCTGATCGTCAGCCTGACGTCCGCGCCCCGCACGGTGCCGTCCGTGACCATCGACCGCACCCTCACCCTGGGGTCGTCGCCCAGCAGCGCGGCGTCCTGCGCCTGCTCGACGCCGGTCGTCCGGTAGAGGGAGTCGTAGCCGGTGACGGGCGCGTACATCTCGCCGCCGAGGTAGGTCCGCACGTACGCGTACGGGCCGGACGTCCGGAGGCTCCTTGCGATGGTCGTGCCGTCGTAGGTGAGGATGTCGCCGCGCGGGTGGTCGAACCTGCCGATCAGCGTCCGCTGGTTGCGCGGATCGGCGTTGAGGCTCGGCGCCTTGAACCCCTGGAGGTAGGTGGCGTTGACCAGCACCGCGAACAGCATCACGGCGCACAGCCGCGCGACCTGGCGCAGCGGGATGTTGATCCGTTTCGCCCTCGGTCCGGCCATGCTGCTGGTCTAACAACCGGACCTCAAAGGCAGGGCTACAGGACGCTGCGGTAGTAGGAAATCTTGTGATGGATGTACCGCTGGCGCTCGGCGAGCTTGTCGATCTGGCCCTGGACCCTGCGGTCATGCTCCTGTAGCAGCTTGATCCGGTCGGGCAGGGTGTGCTCGCCCTCCCGGACGAGCTGGGCGAACCGCACCATCTCCGCGATCGGCATCCCGGTGTCGCGCAGGCACCGGACCATGCCCAGCCAGCCAACGTCCTGATCGCTGAACCGGCGCTGCCCTGCCGAGTTGCGCTCGACAGGCGCCAGCAGGCCGATCTTCTCGTAGTAGCGCAGCGTGTCGATGCTGAAACCGGTCTCCTCGACCACTTCGGCGGGTGTGTAGACACTCACGCGGACCAGCATCGCACCTGGAGCACACTCCAGGTCAACCGGTTGACATGAAGTGCGCTCCAGGTCCCAGAGTCATCGGCATGAACATCGCACTCGGGACCATCGCGTTCGGCACCGCCGTCGACGAGCGGGGCACCTTCGCCATCCTCGACCGCTTCGCCGAGGCCGGGGGCACCATGCTGGACACCGCCAACAACTACCCGTTCTGGATCGAGGGCCGTACGGGCGACGAGAGCGAGCTGGCCATCGGCGCCTGGCTGGCCGCGCGCGGCAACCGCGACCAGGTGTTCCTGAGCACGAAGGGCGGCGCCCGGCCGACCGTGCCCGGCGACACCACCCTGGGCTCGGCTGAAGGGCTGTCCGCCCCCGCCGTCGCGAAGGCGGTCGAGGGCAGCCTGCGCAGGCTGGGGACGGACCACATCGACGTGTACTGGACGCACATCGAGGACCGTTCCGTGCCCTTCGAGGAGACGTTGGGGGCGTTGAACGAGCTGGCGGTGGCGGGGAAGATCCGCAGCGCGGGCGCGAGCAACATGCCCACCTGGCGGCTGGAGCGGGCCAGGAACGTCTCGGCCGCGCACGGCTGGCTGCCCTACACCTACCTTCAGCTGCGCCACACCTACCTGCGTCCGCGCCCGCTCACCCGGCTGCCGGAGTCCGGCCACATGCTGGCCACCGACGAGACGCTGGACTACGTCCGCTCCGAGCCCGACCTGACCCTGTGGGCCTACAACACGCTGATGTCGGGCGCCTACACCCGCGCGGACCGGCCGATCCCCGAGTTCTACGACCACCCGGGCACGGCGCGGCGGCTCGCGACGCTGCACGAGGTCGCGGCCGAGCTCGGCGCCACCCCCAACCAGGTGGTGCTGGCCTGGCTGCTGGCCGACGGCTACGTCCCCATCGTCGGCGTCTCGACGATGGCCCAGCTCGACGAGGCCATCGGCGCCACCGAGGTGAAGCTGGACGACGAGCTGCGCGCCCGCCTGGACGAGCCGCGCTGACCGCCCCCGCGTCGGCCCTCTAGGACAGGTGCTCGGAGAGGTAGCGGCGGACCAGCCGCTTGGTCTCGACGATCAGGTCGGGGTCGCCCTCGGGGTGGACGCGGAAGGCGAGCTTGAGGACGGCGTCGGTGGCCTCGACCGCGACCAGGAGCGCGCGGTCGAGGCCGGGCCCCGCCGGTACGTCGCCCGTCCTGGAGATGAGGTCGAGCACGAGGGACCTGAGCCGGTCGGCGACGATGACGTTGTTGTCGAGCGCCGTGTCCAGGGAGCGCTTGGTGCCTTGGAGCGGAGGCCCGCCGTGTGTGGGCAGCACCTCGCCGAAGTCCACCACGGCGAACCCGGGGGTGGTGCGCTTCATCTCGACGAACTCGTCGACGGCCAGTTCGACCAGGTCGGTCCAGTGGGCGAGGTCGGCGGTGGCGATCCGCTCGGTCACCCTGGTGAGGAAGGCCTCCAGGTTGCGCACCGCGAGGGCCCGTACCAGCCCCTGCTTGTCGGAGAAGAACTGGTAGAACGTGCCGATCGGGACCTCGGCCCTGCGGGCCACCTCCTTGGTGGTCAGCGCGTCGTATCCGACCTGGTCGAGCAGCAGGGCGCACTCGTCGAGCATCCGCTCGACCCTCTCCACGCTGCGGCGCTGGGCCGGACGGCGGCGCAAGGTACTCGTCATGCGACCATCCTCGCCTATTACCAGCAGGTACAGTCCGGGACTTTCCGGTCCGTTAACATGAGCCATACTCACAACGGAGGTGCTGGATGTTCCTGTGGGGCACGGCCACGGCCGCGTACCAGATCGAAGGGGCCGTCGCGGAGGACGGCAGGGGCGTCTCCATCTGGGACACCTTCTCGCACGAGCCGGGACGCACCCGCGACGGGCACACCGGCGACGTCGCCTGCGACCACTACCACCGCTGGCCGGAGGACATCGCGCTGATGTCCGGACTCGGGGTGAACGCCTACCGCTTCTCGATCGCCTGGCCGCGCGTCCAGCCCACCGGCACGGGCGAGGCCAACCCGAAGGGGCTCGACTTCTACGAGCGGCTCGTGGACGGGCTGCTCGACGCGGGCATCACCCCCGCGCCCACTCTGTTCCACTGGGACCTGCCGCAGGCGCTCCAGGACCGCGGCGGGTGGATGAACCGCGATACTTCCCAGTTTTTCGCCGAATACGCGGCGATAGTGGCCGACCGGCTGTCCGACCGGGTGAAGATGTGGATCACGCTCAACGAGCCGTTCATCCACATGGCCTACGGCTACGGCCTGGGCGTCCACGCCCCCGGCCAGGCCCTGCTGCTCGACGCGCTCCCGGTGGCCCACCACCAACTGCTCGGCCACGGGCTGGCCGTCCAGGCGCTGCGGGCGTCGGGCGCCGAGCAGGTGCTGATCACCAACAACTGCACCCCCGTCTGGCCCGGATCGGACTCCGAGGCCGACCGGGCCGCCGCCGACGCCTACGACACCCTGCACAACCGCCTCTTCAACGACCCTGTCCTGCTGGGGACGTATCCCGACTTGTCGGCGTACGGGGTGGAGATGGACGTCCGCGACGGCGACCTCGACGTGATCTCCGCCCCCCTCGACGGGCTGGGCGTCAACTACTACAACCCCACCCGGATCGGCGCCCCCACGGACGACGGCCTGCCCTTCACCGACCTCGGCATCACCGGCTACCCCACCACCGCCTTCGGCTGGCCGGTGGTGCCCGACGGGCTGCGCGAGCTGCTGGTGGGCCTGCGCGACCGGTACGGCGCGGCGCTCCCGCCGATCCACATCACCGAGAACGGCTGCTCGGCGAAGGACACCCTGGACGACCAGGACAGGATCGCCTTCCTCGACGGCCACCTCGCCGCCCTCGACCAGGCCCGCGCCGACGGGGTGGACGTGCGGGGATACTTCGTCTGGTCGCTGCTGGACAACTTCGAATGGGCCGAGGGGTATCACCAGCGCTTCGGCCTCGTCCAGGTCGACTTCGACACCCAGCGCCGCACCCCACGAGCCTCCTACGCCTGGCTCCGCAGCCGCCTCTCCCCCGACGCGTCCTGACCCGCCCCCACCTCCCCGCCGCTCCCCGGACGCCCGCCGAGGCGGCGGCGTTCAGCGGGTTGCCCAGTCCGGCGCCCAGGTCCCGGCGGCGTCATGGCCTGCCGCTGTGGCGGCGAGGTGGGCGCGGAGGGTGGCCAGCGCGGGGTGGGGGTTGTCGCGGTGCCACAGGAGCGAGTGCGGGTAGACGGGCATGGGGTCGGTCACCGGGATGCGGCGCAGGCCGTGGTCGGCGGGCCAGACGAGGCGGGTCTGCTCGCTCATGAAGGTGGCCAGGGCCGGCGTGTCGGCGATGGTGTCGAGGAGCGCGTCGGAGCCGAAGTTGGGGCCGGTCGCCTCGATGGTGAGGCCGAACTCGGCGACGAGGTCGTCGTAGTAGGCGGCCCACTCGGTGCCGGGGACGATGCCGGGCATCCAGATCCGGTGCCCGGCGAGCTGAGCGAGGGTCACCGACCGGGCACCGGCCAGCGCGTGGGCGGGGCCGGTGAGGAGCTGGAGCGGCTCGTCGAGCACCCGGACGGACTCGATGTCCTCGGGAAGGGGCCGGCCGGGCATGGCGACGGCGCGGAAGGACGCGTCGATCGCGCCGGATCGGATGGCGGCGACGGCCGTCTCGACGTCGAACAGCATCACCACGGCGAGCTCGATCTCGGGGTGCGTGCGGTGGAAGCCGCGCATCAGGCCCGACGCCGCGCTGCGCGAGGCGATCACGTCGACGCGCAGCGGACGGCTGCCGGGGAGCACGGACGCGACCGCGCGCTCGGCGACGCGCAGCAGCTCCCGGGCGTGGGGCAGGAACGCCTGCCCGTCGATGGTGAGCTCGGCGCCGCGCGGCGTGCGGGTGAACAACCGCACGGCGAGGTCCTTCTCCAGCGCGGCGATGCGCTTGGAGACGGCCTGCTGGGTGACCGCCAGCTCGGCGGCGGCCTCCTGGAACTGCCCCGCGTCGGCGGCGGCGACGAAGGTCCGGACGGTGTCGAGGTCCATGCGGACACCCTATGGATACAACCGTTGGTTGTGGCTGGGCGGCCCTGCGGTTGTTTGATCCCCGGGCATGGTGCTCGCTTTGATGCTTCCGATCGCGGATCAGTTGTGCGGGTGAGTGACGAGGGGCGTCGGACATGCGGAACGGGCACCGGTTGGGGCGGCGGTTCGGGTGGCTCTGGGGAGCGTACGGGACCAGCGCGCTCGGCACGTGGCTCGCCTTCGGCGCGTTCCCGCTGATCGCGATCCGGGTGCTGCACGCCGGGCCGGCGGAGGTCGCGGCGTTGTCCTCCGTGGGGGCTTTGGCGGGCGCGGCCGTGGCGGTGCCGCTCGGCCCGTGGGTGGAGTTCCGCCGCAAGCGGCCGGTGCTGATCGGGAGTGACCTGGTGCGGTTCGCAGCGCTGCTGACGATCCCCGCCGCGTTCGCGCTCGGCGCGCTCTCCTTCGTCCAGCTCCTGCTGGTCTCGGTCGTCGTCGCGGCGGCCGACATCACCTTCCGCGCCGCCTCCGGCGCGTACCTGAAGACGCTGCTGCCGGCCGAGGACCTGCTCGTCGCCAACGCCCGATTCGAGTCCACGGCCTGGACGACCACGATCATCGGACCGCCGCTGGGCGGTGCCGCGATCGGGCTCCTCGGTCCGGTGGCGACGGTGGTGGCCGACGCGGTCAGCTTCCTGCTCTCGGCCCTGGGCATCCGTGCGGCGGGCGACCAGGAGCCGCGGCCCGAGCGCCGGGAGGCCGCGCGCATGCGGGCCGGGGACCTGCTCGACGGTTGGCGGTACATCCTTGCCGACGCGACGCTGCGTCCGCTGTTCTTCAACACCGCCCTGTTCAACGGCCTGGTGATGGCCGCCGACGCGCTGCTGGCCGTCCTGATGCTCGGCCAACTCGGGTTCACACCGTGGCAGTACGGCCTCGCCTTCGCCGCGCCCGCGATCGGCGGGCTGCTCGGTTCGCGGCTGGCCCGGCCGCTCGTCACCCGGTTCGGGCAGCACCAGGTTCTGGTCGTGGCCGGGACGCTGCGCGCGCTCTGGCCCATCGGCCTGGCCTTCCTGGGGCCGGGCACCGGAGGGCTGCTGCTGGTGATGGGCGTCGAACTCGGGCTCATCTTCTGCTGCGGGGTCTTCAACCCCGTCTACGCCACCTACCGCCTCGAGCGCACCGCGACCGAGCGGGTCGCCCGCACGCTGTCCGCCTGGTCGGTGACGACCAAGGCCTCGACCGCGCTCCTGACGGCCGCATGGGGCGTGCTGGGCGGCCTGCTCGGCCCGCGCCCGGCCATCGGCCTGGCCGGCGTGCTCCTGCTGGCGACCCCGCTGCTACTCCCCCGACGCGCCGCGGCGCCCCTCGCCGAGCCGGAGTCGGCACGAAGCCGCGCCTGACGGGCCGCCACGGCCGTCACCGCGATCGGGCTGCACCGCCCCTATCAGATCCCCCAAGGAGAGAAAATGACCGTCACGACCCCGGCGCTGGACCCCCGGACGGCCGCACTGCTCGTCATGGATTACCAGCAGGGAATCCTGGCCTCGCTCCCTGGCCTGGCCGACCCGGAAGCGCTGCTGTCACGGGTGGCCGGCGCCATCGCCGACATGCGAGCGCACGGCGCCGCCATCGCCTACGTGCGAGTCGGATTCACCGAAGCCGACTGGGCGGCGATCCCGCCGGCCAACAAGACGTTCTCCCTCCTCGGCCGGCAGCACCTCATGCACCACGAGGAGCCCGACACGACCATCCACCATCAGCTCGCTCCCGAGCCCGGCGACATCACCGTCCGCAAGACCCGATACGGCGCGCTGTCCACCACAGACCTGGACCGGCAACTGCGGGATCGCGGAATCACCACCCTGGTCATCGCCGGCATCACCACCAGCGGCGTCGTCCTGTCCACCGTCACCGACGCCGCCGACCGCGACTACCAGCTCTACGTCCTGTCCGACGGCGTCACCGACCCGGACCCGCAAGCCCACCAGACCTTGATGAACAGCATCTTCCCGAGACTGGCCCACATCATCGACACCGCCGAACTGCGCTCGCTCCTGCACGAGAGCCATCCCGATCGAGCAAAGACCGGCAGGGCATAACCGCTGGCAGCTGTGAGCTAGATCACGGTTGAGGTTGACCTCGGGTCAGGGTGGAAGCTCGGCGTAGCGGCACGACGCCGACCCGGACATAACAGACTCGAAGGAGCAAACCACCATGACGATCGCCCGTTCCGACCAGGACAAGAGCACCCTGCGAACTGCCGCGTACGGCGCCGTGTCGCTGATGACCGCCGCCAGGGTAACCGCTGCGGACAGCGGGGCCGTGCCGGAGGCGGCTGCCGGGCAGGATCGCCCGGAGCTGCAGAAGGCGATCGAGGAGATCGTCGAATCCGGTTTCGTCGGCGTGTCGCTGCGCGTGCACGATGAGCGGGGCGAGTGGGTCGGCAGCGCCGGGGTGGCCGAGCTGGGCGGGACCGCCAAGCCGCCGATCGACGGACACGTCCGGATCGGCAGCAACACCAAGACCTTCACCGCGACCCTGGTGCTGCAACTGGTGGCCGAGGGCAAGGTCGGGCTGGACATCCCGGCAGCGGACTATCTGCCCGAGTTCGGGCTGGACCGGCGGATCACGGTGCGGATGCTGTTGCAGCACACCAGCGGGGTGTTCAACTTCAGCGGCGAGGTCTACGACGACGGGACGGTCGCGCCGGGGATCCCCATCCCCTACGGCACCACGGGCAAAGAGTGGATGGACAACCGGTTCAAGACCTACCGGCCGCAGGAGCTGGTGGAGCTGGCGTTGTCCAAGCCGGCACGGTTCGAGCCGGGCACGGGCTGGAGCTACTCCAACACCAACTACGTGCTGGCCAGGCTGCTGATCGAGAAGGTCACCGGCCGCTCGCTGGCCGAGGAGATGCAGCAACGGATCCTGGGGCCGCTCGGGCTGTCGGGCACCGTGGTGCCGGACGCCTCGCCAGAGCTCCCCGAGCCGCACGCCCACGCCTACTACCGGTACGAGGACGCCGGCCGGCAGCAGACGATCGACATCACCCGCCACAACCCCTCCTGGATCTCCACCGGCGGTGACATGATCTCGACCAGCCAGGATCTGGCCACGTTCATCTCCGCGCTGATGCGCGGCGAGCTCTTGCCGGCCGAGCTGCTGGCCGAGATGTGCGCGCCGTACCCCACGGCCATTCCGAACATGGGTTACGGCCTGGGGGTGTTCGTCCAGAAAACGGACCGCGGCACCGTCATCACCCACAACGGCGCCGCCGCGGGCCACGCGGCGCTGATGTACAGCACGCCCGACGGCAGCAAGACCCTGACCGCCGCGCTGAACTGTGTGGACGACGCCGACCTGTCCATAGCGGCAGCGTTCCAGAACGCCCAGCAAAGGCTCGTCAACGAGGTGTTCTGCGGCGGGCAGGCCGATCCGGCTCAGCCGACGGACTGAACACCTGTGACCCGTACGCCTCGAGGATCGACCCTTTGATTTCGTGGAAGTGACCGCGGATGTTCGTCGCTATGCTCGCGTGGCCAGTCCATACGCTCGGCCGTGGTGTGCGCAGTCGCCGGGCTCGAGCACAAGGCAGGCTGAGCAGATGATGAACGGAGTCACGATCGGGCAGGCGGCGGCGTTCGTCGGCGTCACGGTGAAGACGGTGCGGCACTACCACAAGCTCGGCCTGGTCGAGGAGCCGGAACGCGACAGCTCCGGTTACCGGCGGTACGGATCGGCCGAGTTGTTGCGGCTGGTGCAGGTCCGGACGCTGGCCGCCGCCGGGGTGCCGCTGGCCGAGATCGGGCCCCTGCTCGACGCCGACGCCGCGCTGTTCGCCGCCGCGCTCGCCGACGTCGAGCGGCAGCTCACCGAACGGATCGAGGAGTTGATCGCGCGGCGTGACACGCTGCACCGGCTCGCTGACGGCGACCGGGCCCTGCTGCCCGACCGCGCTGTGGCGCTGCTGGAGCGGATGCCCGGCCTCGGCTTCCCCGCGGACGCGGTGGCGGCCACGAGGGAGGGCTGGGTGCTGGCCAGGGCCCTGGTCCCGGAGGGCTTCGACGACTACCTCACCCATGTCGAGCACGCCCTCGCAGACCCCCGGTTCGTCGCCTTGATCAAGCGCGGCGCCGAAGCCGCGGCCTGGGAGCCGGACGACCCGCGCATCGCCGAGCTCGCCACCGCCATTGCCGACCATTTCCTCGCCAACCCCGCACAGCTGAAGATCGTGACCGGTCTGCAAGCCCGCACCGAGGCCGCGACCCGGTACAAGCTGATCGCCCTCCACGGCGAAGAGCAGGGATCGGCCGCGGCCCGGGGGATCGCGCTCGTCGAGGCCAAGCTCCGCTCCGCCGGCATCCATCTCCCCAGACCAGACTCCCACTGACCGCGCCGTCCCGCAGCGGCCGGGCCGTCAGAAGACGGAGACGTGCACGTGGTCGTAGTGGTTGGCCGTCACGCCGCCCCGGTCGGACATCGGGTCCCAGCCGCCGCCCGAGCGGATGTCGTAGTACCGCTGCTTCCAGATGATGTACATCACCCCGATGCGCGCCCCGTTCTGGATCAGCCACTCGGCCAGCGCGTCGCCACGGTCGGCGTCGGCGCCGGAGGCCATCGTCCCGCCGCGGGACATCATGAAGTCGCAGGCCCGCCCCTTGCCGTGCTCTCCCGGGTCACCGGAGCGGAGGCAGCCGACGCCGTACAGCATGGGGAACTTCCCCATGATCTCGGCCCGCACCGCGATCATGCGCGGCGTCAGGCCCTCGGACCCGCCGGGTTTCTGGATCCCGAACTTGGCGAGCAAGCGCTCGATCTCGCGCCGCTTGCCCTGCATGTTCTTGATCTCTTTCTTCAGCTTGTCGATCTTGTCGTCAGCGGCGGCCCTGGCCTTCTTGGCGTCTTCGACCAGGGTCTGGATGCGTCGCACCCGTCCGGCGCGCTCGTCGGCCAGGTACTGCAGGACGGCCGCGTGCCCGAGCATCTGGGAGGGGTCGCCCGGGGAGGCGAAGAGTTGCATGCCGTCGAGGGGCCCGGTCACGTAGGCGTTCCGCGCGATCGTGGCGACGTCGGCCTTGGCCCGGACGAGGTCTTTCTGCAGCGAGGCGGACTTGCCGGTGGCCTTCTTGACCTGGATGCGGATCTCTTCCAGGCTCTGGATCTGCCCGCGGTAGAGGTCGTTGAGCTTGGCGGCCTGCTTGGTGAGCCTGCGTACCTCGCCCATGTCGGGGTCGGCGGCGGCAGGGAGGGGGAGCCCGAGCAGCCCGGCAAGGACGGCGGCGATCACGGCGAAGCGCCCGAGTCTCACGCCCGTCCTCCCCTCATCGACGCTGCGCAACTATAGAAGATGATCTTGATAGCTGCCACCCGAACCATGGAACTCGTGCACGTTTGGCGACTTATCTAACACTTTGCGAGCTACCTGCCACCCCGAGGGGATTAAGGCGCACATAAGGTTTGGGTCTTGTCGGGATCGCGGCCCCGGGTGAGATTTCGAGGAACTCGACTCTGCGAAGGGGCCTCGACGGCCTGCGCAAGCTCGGCTACCAGCCCGAGCCCGTACGCAACCCGCAGGGCCAGACCCAGCTTGAGGCGACCAGGGCGCAGGCCGCGGGTACACCGTCTGGAGGTCCTACTCCGCGCCCGGCGGCGTCGCCGACCAGCTCAGGGCCATCGCGAACGCCAACAAGGACCTGGTCAAGATCCAGTCGATCGGCAGGACGCTGAAGGGCCAGGACATCCTGGCGGTCAAGGTCACCACGCTGGCCAGGGCGCTGCCCGACGGCGTCAAGCCCGCCACCCTGTTCTCCGCCACCCAGCACGCCCGCGAGTGGATCTCCACCGAGGTGGAAATGCGGCTGCTGAAGTACGTGCTCGCCAACAGGACGGCGCTGAAGGACCTGCTCGACAGGACGGAGCTGTGGTTCGTCCCCGTCGCCAACCCCGACGGCTACGACTTCACCTTCACCGAGGGAAACCGCCTGTGGCGCAAGAACCTGCGCGACGTGAACGGCGACGGCAAGATCACCATCGGCGACGGCGTGGACCCGAACAGGAACTTCCCCACGAACTTCCACTGCGACGAGGAGGGCTCTTCGTCGATCCCCAGCAGCGACACCTACCGCGGCGCCGGCCCCGCCAGTGAGCCCGAGACCGTCGCCATGGACGGCCTGCTCAGGCGGATCAGGTTCAAGGGCCAGGTCAACTACCACTCCTACGGCCCGCTGCTGCTCTATCCGCAGGGCTGGCAGATCGCCACGAAGACCGCGGACGACCCGATCTACGACATGGACAAGATGGGACGCAAGGCCCCGCATGCGCTCGGAGTCCTGAGCCACTACAAGGCCGTGGTCTGGGAGACGGGCGACGACATCATCCCCAGGAGCACCGGCCAGGTGCCCGGCACCACGTCCAAGGGCGGGGTCGACACCGAGCTGGCCGTCCGCGACTACCTGAACGAGGGCGGCAAGCTGCTGCACGCGGGCAAGTACCCGTCGTACGCGGCCAACGCCAACGGCCAGTACTACTTCCAGCCGGACCAGCCCGCCCAGCGGGAGTGCGCGACGCCGACGGACCCGCCGTGCATCCAGGTGTTCAACGACTTCCAGCAGTACTGGCTCGGCGCGTACGTCTTCTTCGACGACGCCGGCACCGACCAGGCGACGGGCCGGCCGTACGAGCTCAAGGGCGTGGGCGGCCGGTTCGACGGCTTCGCGGGCACGCTGGCGCCCAGCCACACCAACTCCTACGTGGCGACCTCGGCCATCCTGCCCGCGCGGCAGTTCCCCCGGTTCGCGAGCTCGGCCCCGGTCAAGTGGGCGCGTCCCGGCGGGCCGTTCGACCCGCACACCGGTTCCTGGGACGTCTACACGGGGAGCAGCTGCGCCCCGCCGAGCGGCGGCGCGGGCTGGCGGACGATCCACCCGTTCACCCAGCGCTACCAGGGCCCGGCCTGTGAGCCGACCGGGACCTCCGGGGCGTGGAACGCCGCCAGCGGCAACTCCGCAGGCTGGCAGCAGTGGAAGATCGACCTGACCCCGTACGCGGGTAAGCAGGTGGAGCTGTCGATCTCCTACGTCAGCGACTGGGGCACCCAGGGCGCGGGCGTCTTCCTCGACGACTTCGCCGTCACGCTGGACGGCGCGACCGCGGAGCAGAGCTCGTTCGAGGCCGACCTCGGCGGCTGGACCGTGGCGGGTCCCCCGGCGGGCTCGTCCGTGTCGATCAACAACTGGTTCCGCACGGACCAGGTCTTCGAGGAGGGCGGCGGCCTGGCCACCAAGGACACCGTCTACCTGGGGTTCGGCGTCGAGAGCCTGACCAGCCAGGCGGCGCGCACGGACCTGGTCAAGCGGTCGATGCGACACCTGCTCGGCTGACTCCCCAGAGGGGTGCGGCCCACCCGCCGCACCCCTCCCACGCCCGCCCGCGCCCTCTTGCGTGCTCGGACAGAAGATGGTTCGGTCGGCTTGAGGCAGTGCGGTAGCAAGCAAGCATTAGGTCAAGCAGGAGGGCTCACGACATGCGCCAGCACGACACGCTGTTCATCGGGGGCGAA
Source organism: Nonomuraea sp. NPDC005983 (assembly GCF_040614375.1). Taxonomy (NCBI): domain Bacteria; kingdom Bacillati; phylum Actinomycetota; class Actinomycetes; order Streptosporangiales; family Streptosporangiaceae; genus Nonomuraea; species Nonomuraea sp. NPDC005983. Next base: position 5,816 of record NZ_JBEXUP010000160.1, on the reverse strand, counting down.
TGGGTGACCCCGGCGGGCACCGGAACGATCGACGTCATCTCTCCCCACACCGAGGAGGTCGTGGGACGGGTGCCCGACGGCACCACCGCCGACGTGGACCGCGCGGTCGCCGCGGCCCGCGTGGCGTTCGACCTCGGCCCCTGGCCGCGCCTGACGTTCGCCGAACGGGCCGAGGCCATCGCCAGGCTGGCCGAGATCTACACCGCGCGGCAGGCCGAACTGGCCGAGCTGATCACGGAGGAGATGGGCTCGCCGATCACGTTCTCGAACCTCGCGCAGGCTCCGCAGCCGCTCGGCATGCTCCAGTTCTACGCCGAGTACGGAAAGACGTTCGTCCAGGAGGAGCAGCGCCCCGGCCTGTTCGGGCCGACCACCGTGCGCAGGGAGCCGGTGGGCGTGGTGGCGGCCGTGGTGCCGTGGAACGTCCCGCAGTTCGTCACGATGACCAAGGTCGCACCCGCGCTGCTGGCGGGCTGCGCCATCGTGCTCAAGCCCGCGCCGGAGACGCCGCTGGACGCGTACCTGCTGGCCGAGATGGCGCAGGAGGCCGGGATCCCGCCGGGCGTGCTCAACATCGTGCCCGCCGGACGCGAGGTCAGCGAGTACCTGGTCGCGCACCCCGGCGTGGACAAGGTCGCCTTCACCGGCTCGACCGCCGCGGGCCGCCGCATCGCCGCCATCTGCGGCGAGCAGCTCAAGCGGGTCAGCCTGGAACTGGGCGGCAAGTCGGCGGCGATCATCCTGGACGACGCCGACCTCGCGTCCAACATGGGCATGCTGGCGATCGCCTCGCTGATGAACAACGGCCAGGCGTGCGTCGCGCAGACCCGCATCCTGGCCTCGCGCAACCGCTACGACGAGGTCGTGGACGCGATCGCGGCCATGGTCACCTCGCAGCCCGTCGGCGATCCCGCCGACCCCGCCACCGGCATCGGCCCGCTGGTCGCCAAGCGGCAGCAGGACCGGGTCGAGGGCTACATCAGGACCGGGATGGACGAGGGGGCCAAGGTCGTCGTCGGCGGCCTCGACCGGCCGTACGAGCGTGGCTGGTACGTCGCCCCGACGGTGTTCGCGGGCGTCACCAACAACATGCGCATCGCCCGCGAGGAGATCTTCGGCCCGGTGCTGACCGTCATCCCCTACGAGGACGAGGCCGACGCGATCCGCATCGCCAACGACAGCGACTACGGCCTGGCGGGCACGGTCTGGACGGCCGACGCCGACCACGGCATGGACGTGGCCCGCCAGGTGCGCACCGGCACCTACGGCGTCAACTGCCTCATGCTGGAGGCGAACGTCCCCTTCGGCGGCTACAAGGCCAGCGGGATCGGTCGCGAGCTCGGCCCGGAGGGCCTGAACGGCTACCTGGAGTACAAGACGATCTCGCGCCTGGGCTGAGCCCTGCCGAGCCGGGAGCGGCCATGAACGGAAACGGCCGCGCCGGGAGCGGCGCGGCCGGAACCCCTCAGCCGGGATCTGCGCGCTGGAACTCGTTGGCCGGGAAACGACCAAGGGCTCCGGCAGTGCCGGAGCCCTCGTCACGGATGGGCACCCAGCGCGCCCCCGCGACGCTGGGCTACCGCCCGATTACATGAAGTATGCCCCACGTCCACCGCCTCGGCGGTTTCCTTCCCCTAGGACTTTCTCCCTGCGGATTTCTCCCATCCGCCCTAGGTAGACGTTCGTTACTCAGGAAAAGTTCGAAGTGATCCATTTTCCGATACGTCGGATGAGTTCGGGCGTCGCGGCGGACTCCGCGTGGCCGTATCCCGGCTCGATCCAGAGCTGCCTGGGTTCGCGGGCGCCCGCGTACAGCTGGTGGGCGTGCTCGACGGGGAAGAACGAGTCGGCGTCGCCGTGCACGATCAGCAGCGGGGTGGGCGAGATCAACGCGGCGGCCTCGTGCGGCGGCATCGGGACCGGGTCCCACTGGCCGCGGGCGATCCTGGTGCGCTTGGCCAGCCGGGCGGCCCAGCGCCCCAGCGGCCGCTCGATCGCCCAGTGCACCTGGCGCATCGGCTTGGTGCCGCGGTAGTACCAGCGGGCGGGACCGCTGACCGCCACCACGGCGTCCACCCCGCCGTGCAGGGCCGCGTGCCGCACCGCGACCGCCGCCCCCATCGAGAAGCCGACCACGGCGATCCTGCGGTAGCCGACCACGCGGGCGTGCCGCACGACGGCCTCGACGTCGAGCACCTCCAGGTCGCCGACGGTGCTCTCGCCGCCCGAGCGGCCGTGGCCGCGGAAGTCGAACGCGATCACGCCGCCGAATCCGCTGAGCACGTGCGCGATGCGGCGCGCGGTGCGCTCCCGCCACGAGCCCGTGAATCCGTGCGCCATCACGATGCCCAGATCGAGGCCCAGGTCGAGGCCCTGGTCGAGCCGCGTGGGCGGGGTGTGCGCGGCGTCGATGCGGACCCCGTCGCCGGTCCTCAGCATGACGGGGAAGTTCGGTGCGAACGGCATACCGCCGAGCCTACGATCCCCCTGGCCGGAACCCGCGCGCGGCCGTCCAGACCGCGATCTGGGCGCGGGAGGCGAAGCCGAGCTTGTCCATCATGTTCGCGACGTGCCTGGCCACCGTCGCGGGGCTGATCACCAGCTCCGCCGCGATGGCCCGGTTGCTCAGCCCGCGGGTGAGCAGCCCGGCGATCTCCCACTCCCTGGGCGTCAGCGCCGAGCAGCGGACCTCCGGCGCCGGCGCGAAGGACGGCGACGGAGGCCGGCTCTCCCTGTCGAGGATGCGCCGGGCCACCTCGTCGGGGTGCTGCTCCAGGCCGCGGGCCCAGAGCGCGGCCACGCGGGTCTCGCCCAGCCTGGCCCTGGCGAGGGTGAGCAGCTCGTGCGTCCTGGCGCGGTTGCCGTGCTGGCCGATCGACTCGCGCAGCGCGCTCGCCGCCGCCGCGGCCAGGACGGCGCCGTCGAGGTCGCCCTCTGACTGCGCCAGGACCGACAGGGCCACCAGGACGCGCACCATCTCCCTGCGCTGGCCCGTCTGCCTGCACAGCACCAGGCTGGCCGCCACGTTCTCCCTGGCGGTGGCGTGGTCGTGCAGCTGGGCCGCCACCCTGCCGAGCTTGGCCAGGCAGCGGGCCAGCTCGGCCCGGTTGTCCAGCTCCCGCAGCAGCGGCAGCGCGGCCGTGTGGTGCGCGCAGGCCGCCTCCAGGTCGCCCCTCGCCTCCGCGACGGCCCCGAGATGGGTCAGCGCCCTGGCGATGGTCCACCGGTGCCCGGACTCCTCGGCCAGCGCCAGCGCCTCCTCACCGAGCCGCTGCGCCTGGCGCACCTGGCCCTGGAACAGCGCCAGGTTGAGCTGCGCCATGCGGGCCGTCGCCAGGTTGAACAGGTCGTCGTGCGCGGTGGCGGCCTCGTCCAGCTCCTGGAGGTAGCGCGCGGCCTTGTCGCCCTGGCCGGTACGCAGGAAGACGGTCACCGCGACCGTGTAACTGACGCCCAGCCAGTGGCTGTAGGGGTGCCGCCGCTGCTCCTCGATGCTCTCCACGATGAGCTCGGCGGCGCGGGCCAGCTCGTCGCGGGCCTCCAGCGCGTAGGCCAGGCCGCCCTTGGCCACGCCGACGACGTCCGGCGGCACCTGCGACAGGTCCAGCCCGAGCAGCCGTTCCAGCCAGTCTGCGGCCTCCGCCAGGTCGCCGCGCATCGCCAGGATCGTCACCGTGGCCCGGCACAGGCGCAGCCCGAGGGGCGCGTCGCCCGACTCCATCGCCCAGTCGACGGCCGCCCTGCAGTCGTCGAGCAGCGACCTGCCTCTGCCGAAGTAGGCGAAACGCGCCGGCCACGGCATGCGGCCGGCCAGCGAGCCGGCCGCGAAACAGCGCTCCTGCGCCTCGCAGATCAGCCTCAGGTGCCTGTCGCGCAGCCACGCCTCCTCCCCCACCTCCCGCGCCCGTTCCACCGCGTACTGCTTGATGGTCTCCAGCAGGTGGTAGCGCCCGCTGGCGTCGTGCCGCTGCACCAGGGACTTGTCGACCAGCCCGTTGAGCAGGTCGAGCACCTCGCAGGCCCGCACCATGCCGCCGTCGGCGCACACCTGCTCGGCCAGGTCGAGGTCGAAGTGCCCGGCGAACACCGACAGCCTGCGCAGCAGCATCCGCTCCTTGGGCCTGAGCAGCTCGTGGCTCCACTCGACCGTGGCCAGCAGCGTGCGCTGCCGCGCGGGGGCCGTCCTGTCGCCGGTGGTCAGCAGCTGGAAGCGGTTCTTCAGCCGGTCGGCGATCCGTCCGGGGCTGAGCAGGCTGGTACGGGCCGCCGCCAACTCCAGCGCCAGCGGCAGCCCGTCGAGCGCCCGGCACAGCCGCACGATGTCGTCCATGTCGTCGGTCACCGCGCGGGCCCCGGCGGCGAGCGCCCGGTCCACGAACAGCAGCACGGACTCGGCGTGCGGGTGCTCCTCGTCGGGCAGCTCCAGCGGCGGCACCCGCCAGATCAGCTCGCCGGGGATGCGCAGCGGCTCGCGGCTGGTGAGCAGGAACCGCACCCCCGGGCAGTCGGCCATGAGCGCCGCCACCAGCCGCGCGCACCTGTCGACCAGGTGCTCGCAGTTGTCGAGGACGAGCAGCGCGTCCGCCTGGCGCAGCCGGGCCCGCAGCCCGTCGAGCACCCGTCCCGGGACCTCGTCGCGGACGCCCAGCACCTCGGCGATCCGGTGCGCGATCAGCTCGGCCTTGCCGATGCGGGCCAGTTCGACCAGCCACACCCCGCCGGCGAAGCGCTCCACCACCTCGGCCGCGACCTGCAGCGACAGCCTGGACTTGCCGATGCCGCCCACCCCGCAGAGCGTGATCACGCGCTGCTGGCCCAGCAGCGCGCAGAGCTCGGCCACGTCGCGTGCCCGTCCGACGAAACGGTTCGGTTCGGCGGGGAGGTTGTGCTGGACGTGCGTGGTCATCGGGTGCCCAGGTGTCGGCGGGAGGCTCACGCCTGGTCAGTCTTCCCTGGTTCGGGGGCCCACGCGATCACTTTGCGTGCAGATCTCGCCACCCAACGGGTATGGTTCCCCGCCGCTCAGGTCGGCCCTGAAATCGGCACTGACATCGGCGCTGAGATCGGCACTGAGATCGGGGAGGCTCACCACGATCCGCACGCGCGACTCGTCGGCCGCGTCGAGCGCGTGCGGCAGGTCGGAGATCATCACCCTGGCCCGGCTGGCGAGGATGTGCTCGCGCAGGCTGCCCGCCTCCAGCTCCGCCGGAACCGGCCAGACCGTGCCGCCTGCCGCGATCACCGCGTCGGTGGCCACCAGCAGGCCGGGGCCGACGGGCAGGCAGATGAGCACCGTGTCGCCCGTGCGCACGCCCCTGCGCCGGAGCTGGACGGCCGCCGCGGCCGACAGCTCGTCGAGCTGGCCCTGGGTGATGCCCAGGCCCGTACCCGAGTCCACCATGACAATCCGCTCATCCATGGGCCCACGGTAAAGAGGACATCTCGTGCGTACATCGGGCGGAATATGCAGATGGCTATGCAGAAGTTCCCGAGTGCTCGGCGGCCCACACGGCGATCTGCGCCCGCGAGGTGTAGCCGAGCTTCTCCATGATGTTGGCGATGTGCCGCGCCACGGTCGCCGGGCTGATCACCAGCTCCGCGGCGATGCCCCGGTTGGACAGGCCGCGCGTCAGCAGGGCGGCGACCTCCTGCTCGCGCGCGGTCAGCGGCGAGCGCCTGACCGGTTCGGCGGCCACGGGGCCGCTCGCCCCCGGCCGCTCGATCATCGCCAGGTTCAAGACCATGGCCATCGCCCGCGTCTCGGTGCTCACCGGGCACGTACTCGGGGCGATGGTGCAGACGTTCCTCGCGATTGC